>QIJL01000655.1 GCA_003232435.1 Flavobacteriales bacterium
AAAGGCGTACGCTGTGCTTCAAGATAAGGTGAGTACCTTGCCAAAGAAAAAGCACGGAAATATTCCGTTATAAAATAATATTCGTCTTGAGACTGTTTTGAAATATGTCGTTAGAATTGTTATACCCTATTTTTGATGCAGAACTAGGCATCCGCCTTAGGCGGACGGTTCAAAATTTTAACGACGTTATGCGCAAAAAGAGGCTATACCCGCCCGAACGGTACGGGCGGGAGAAAATAATCGAGATATTTCAAAACAGTCTCTAAGAATTCATCCAAAGAAAGCATCCACATAGATATTGATGTGGTTGGTCATTTAGCTCGAAATGGCAATTGGTTTTCAGATCAGAAAAGTGATTTTGAAATTCTTACCGATTTGCAAGATTCAGGTTTTGAAAATCTTTTGTCGGTTGATGGCTCTTTATATCAAAACTCCGGGGCAACAATCGTTCAACAACTGACATTTATACTCAACACATTTAGGTTTTCGGGAATTTTGACGAAGCTGCCTGCGGCAGGCAGATTTCAGCCATTTTTTAGGAATTGGAAAAAGTTTAAACGAGTTCAGTATAAAGAATTGTTCAACAGTGGTTAAAACACTATTTTTAGAACAAATCGAACAAACCATGGGTTCAAGAAGAAGTTTTATTGAAAAGGTTACAGTCTCTGCAATAGGCTTGCCACTGCTATATAACCCTTCGAATCTTTTAGCTGCCACATCTGAGCAGTATGACGGGCCAGTATTGAGAGTGGCGATAATGGGTTTGGGTAGTTATGGTAATAGGGTTGCAAAAGCAATGCTCGATTGTAAGAAGGCCAAATTGGTAGGTGTCATAAGCGGAACGCCATCAAAAATTGAGGAGTGGAGGAAGGCTTATGATATTCCGGAGAGAAATTGCTATAACTATTACAACTTCGATAATATAAAAGACAATCCTGATATTGACGCAGTTTATGTAATCACTCCGAACGGATTGCATTGCGATCAGACTATTCGAGTTGCCAAAGCTGGCAAACATATCATCTGTGAAAAGCCCATGGGCATCAATGCTGGGCAAGGGCAGAAAATGGTCGATGCATGTAAGGCGGCCAAAGTAAAATTGTTGATCGGTTATCGAATGCATTATGAACCAAAGACCGTTGAAGTTATTCGGATGCGAAAAGCCGGAGAATTCGGTGAGCTTAAGTTTTTTCAAGGACAATCAGGCTTTGTAATCGGTGACCCTGCACAATGGCGATTGAACAAAGAACTAGCAGGAGGTGGTGCCATGATGGATATAGGAATCTATTCCATCAATGGGGCAAGGTATATGCTTGGCGAAGATCCGATTTGGGTTACTGCGCAGGAAACAAAAACGGACCCTGTTAAATTCAAGGAAGGCATCGACGAAACAATTCAGTTTCAGATGGGCTTCCCGAGCGGGGCGGTAGCGAATTGCCTTTCCACTTATAATATGAGAAACTTGGATCGCTTTTTTATGACTGGCGATGAAGGCTGGGTAGAAATGAAACCCTCAACAGGTTATGGCCCTATTAAAGGGCGAACACATAAAGGCGAGCTTACCCGGCCACATATTACTCACCAAACTTTACAAATGGATGGCATGGCCGAGCTCATTTTTGAAGACGTGGAACCCATCGTGCCTGTTGATGGAGAGGAAGGCGTGAAGGATATGAAAATCATAGATGCCATTTTCGAAGCGGTAAAAACTGGCGGAAAAGTCGAGGTTAAGGTTTAAAATTTTAGCCCTTCCGATATAAGGCCAAAGGCAATATCGGCAGTTGCATCTGACATGGCGTTGGGTGTGTTCGAAATAGGAATATCGAGTTCCGCTGCCTTTTTCAGATCGATATTATTGTAACCTGCTGCAAATTGTGAGATTAGTTTCAGATGCCTATTGCATTCTAAAAAATTGGCATCCAACTTATAAATACTAGAGGAAAGCAGAGTATCATGTTTTTGGGAAGCTTCATTGAGTTGTTCCCTGCTCATTGGAAGGTCGTTGGTCTATGTTGTGACCTCAAGCCATTGCAAAAGAGAATTTATAAAATCATTACTTTTTATGCAATTCTGACTATCCGCTGTCGCTCAGGAGTTTAGCTAAAATCTAAAAAGCCGGTGGTTTTCTGTAAAGCGCAATATATTGTGCTGAAAGCCCTATGTCGTGTGGTTTACCTAGTAAATTCTTCATTTGAGCCAGTATTTCAATTAAACCCTTAAAATAGCATGACCTTTGTAGGTATAATAATGTGTAACGATTAAATGATGAGATTATGAAGACAACATTACTTATTATGGAAATTTACTTACAGGCATTTAAGAATTTCAGCAATTATCTAATAAAAAGCTATTTGAAGGTTTTTGCATGGTTCAGTTTCTTTTTGATACTGGTAGGTCTATACGCCTTGATTTTCAGAATGTCAACAGGTTTTGCTTTTGGTTAGAACTCTCTTTTACGAGGAATCAAAATTTGAAAATGAAAGAACAAGACACCCTGTATTATACAGGGTGTTTTTTTAATCATTAAATTGGAAATATTCCAAATAATAGGAAATATTCCATATATTAGCTTTCCATTTTAGTGAAACCTTTTTTGGCTAGCACGTCGTGCGTAGACAAAAAAATCGTTGAGCCTGCCGTAGGGCAGGGTCTCTTGTCTATTTTGGAAGAGAAGCTTTATTTGTTGGAATAGCAATGCAAAAAACAATTCTACATCTCGATCTCGATACTTTTTTCGTATCCGTAGAACGTAAATTAGACAGTCGTTTGGAGAATAAACCGATTCTTGTCGGCGGTCTGAGCGACCGTGGAGTCGTTGCTGCCTGTAGTTATGAAACTCGTGGATATGGTATTCATTCGGGGATGCCTATGAAAATGGCAAAGGAATTATGTCCCGAAGCGATAAGAATCAAAGGCAATGCAGGCACCTACAGCAAACATTCCGATCTCGTTACCGAAATTATCAAAGAAAAAGTCCCTCTCTTCGAAAAATCGAGTATCGACGAGTTTTATGCGGACCTTACAGGAATGGACCGCTTTTTTGGCTCCTATAAATATGCATCCGAATTACGGCAGAAAATAATCAAGGAAACCGGGCTTCCGATCTCTTTTGGTTTATCGGTGAATAAAGTGGTTTCCAAAGTAGCCACCAACGAAGCCAAGCCCAACAATCAATTGAAGATCGATTACGGACTCGAAAAGACTTTTTTGGCCCCGCTTTCCATTAAAAAAATCCCTATGGTGGGTGATAAGACCTATCAAACACTCCGCAATTTAGGACTCAGAAAAGTACGCACTGTTCAAGAAATGCCGATGGATGTCATGCAGCGCGTTCTCGGTAAAAACGGGACCGTAATCTGGAAACGTGCCAACGGAATGGACAATACTCCCGTGATTCCGTTTTGGGAAAGAAAGTCCATTTCCACCGAACGCACTTTTGATAAGGATACCATCGATGTTGTAAAGTTGAAGGGTATTTTAATTGCCATGACCGAAAATTTGGCCTATCAGTTACGACGGGGCGAAAAGTTAACCGCCTGTATCGCTGTCAAGATTAGATATTCCGATTTCAATACCTATTCAAAACAATTGCGAATTCAGTATACCAGCGCAGATCATATTTTGATTCCGAAGATTCTGGAAATGTTCAAGACACTTTATAACCGAAGATTGTTGGTGCGCTTAATAGGTATTCGATTTACTCACTTGGTGTCGGGCAATTACCAGATCGATCTGTTCGAAGATACTGAAGAGGCTTTGAACTTGTACCAGGCTATGGATCATATTCGAAAAAAGTATGGCGATAAAAGTGTTGTGCGTGCTTCGGCAATGGGAAAGAATACCATAGGGCGAATGCACAATCCGTTTAATGGCCAGCCGCCGATTGTTTTGGCACATAGAAAACAATGATAAATTCCAAATTACAAAATCCAAATTCCAAAGAGCATGAAGAAAAGTACGGTTTACAATTTAGAGGATAGAACATATCTGTTCGCAAGGGAATGTCGATTTTTTATAAAAGCGCTACCCAAAACTTTAAACAATATTGAAGATGGAAAGCAAATTATAAGGGCTTCAGGATCAGTAGGTGCAAATTATATTGAAGCTAATGAAAAACTTGGTGACAAAGATTTTTTGATGAGAATCAAGATTGCGAGAAAGGAAGCTAAAGAAGCACAATATTGGCTCAGACTTTTAAAAGATTTAAACAATGGTTATCAGACAGAGGCTGAAGAGCTAATTGTGGAGGCTGTTGAGCTAAGAAAAATTTTGTCATCTATTATCAATAAAAGGTCAATCTCACAAAACTAAACTTTAAAGGCTTCACAAATACAGTTTAGTCCTTGGGATTTGGGATTTGG
>QIJL01000605.1 GCA_003232435.1 Flavobacteriales bacterium
CGGTAAGCCCATGAAATCGATTGAGCCAAAAGAAGAACAAGAGATCTCAGCTATTTGCGAACATTGCGATAACTATCGGGAAAAGCAATGATGGAAACACATAACCAGGCGCTACAGCGAACGCCAAAAGACGGCGTCGCTGAGCTTGGGCGTTAGCCATGGGGAAAAATCATGATAGAACAGATGTGGCGCAATCTCTTGGACTCTGATGACTTAGAGAGACCACTCGTGGTTCCAGATGAAATCGATGACGTCGTCTCACTGATGGTTGAGTCGAGAATCGATCCACAGAAGTTTACCGGAAACTTGCATGCTCTTCTCAGGGGGGGTATGCCATCCATGGTGGATCTTTCCGGGGCAGGTGGAGACCCGTTACCGACGACGCCGTCTATCAGCAAGTTCATATCAGTTATCAATCGCCCCGTCCAAGCACCTCTTTGGCTACTTGCTGGCTTCCCGGATGTGCTCTACTGGTTCAACGAAAAACAAAGGGAATTCCTCGATCCGTCGGTCTATGAAGATGAACGAACAAAAGCCACTGCACAGCTGTTTGGGATGGACTTGGATTGTCCTACAGACACAGATAAAAATTGGTTCGAGGATGGAGATGGCAATCTGCGTACTCGCCACTATCGAAATTTAGTTTCCAACTACGTGAGAGAGACAGGGAAATCGCTAGAGGTCACAGTTAGGGAAGGTTCCGAGAACGACATCTATTTTGGGAGGAATTCCATTCTTCAGATGATGGGCGAGGAGAGCAATTTCACGCTGATTGCGGCCATAACAACCAAGTACTACATGGAGCTGAAAAGAACCTATAGCCCATCCTTTCCCGATGAGACTTCATTGCTGGCAATGTCAGGCATACTTGACGCTAACGCCTATATTTTCGGAACGCAACAGATCGCTCCCGCACAGATCATTGACTTGGCAAGAGCAACAGAGGGTAAACATGATCGCCTTATAGAATTCCTCATCCAGTTCGAGGCACTTTTGCTGTCAGTTGGTACGCCAGACCTGTCTTCTGACGAGATCCTGACTGCTTGCCACGACCAAGAGGAAGCCATTCGCAGAAGCATTCAGCGAACGATGGACTCCTATAATGGCGAACATAAGATCACAAATGATGTCCGGGCTGTGATGTCATTACCTCAGTTTGCACAGTTGAGACGCGCGGTAGGCGTGTAAACGGTATCGTTGTTAAGGTGAGCTGACAAATCAATGCAGCGAACTGGATCCGCCGCCTGCGGCGCCGGCTCCAGTCGCTGATTTCTGACGTTATAAGTAAAAAATATATTTAGCTGAGGTGTATGCCAATAGCCGAGATTAGATAAAAAACGCGGAAATATAGACAAGGCGGAGGGAAATAAAAGATACTACAAATCCACTTGAGGTGGTTAAAAAATAATCCTCCATTTTAAAACTTTATCTTAGAGATTCAAAAATGAGCTTCCTATACCAACCAGCAATAAACAGCCTAACGGCGCAGATGCTTCGCCGTTATGCAGTAGACGTGCGTACGATGTGAGAATTAGAAATGGAACAATCGATAATCGAACTTGCGAAGCAGTCGAAAGGCGCGTGCTATATCAACTCGTGTGTTTTCTACGCCCGTCGCGATTTTGACTGGCTGAAGCCCTATGTGCTTCTGTATGACAACATTCTGCTTGATGGGCGCCACGGTTGTAGCTTTCAGGGCGCAGAGGCTCGCCAGAACTCTGAGATCTGGTCTTGGTTTGAGCAGAACGCTCTTTTCCTTGAAGATTTCGAGGAGCTTCCCTATAAGGATGATATTGCTCCACAGTCTAATCCACTGTACCTACCATCTGCCGTCACACGAATGATAATGACGAAGGAAGGCTACTTCAACAAGACGTTCTTGGCTGGATTTCGAAAACGAGTTCGTTGCCGGAACGGCGGTGCGACCGACTGGGCCCGAGCGTTCGACGTGTGGGAACCTCTCATGTTGGACGTAAAACCAAATATCAATGATAAGGGTGCGGCTGGCGGGGTAAATACTATTCTCCTTTGGAGTGAACTCGCGTCCGCTTCAAACAGCTTTCAATTGTCGATGACAGGTAAGATACCGAGCGTTCTCGATCCACTTTCCAGTTGGTTGGTCGCCCTTACGTTCAAGTCGTTTACTGGCGAGGAATTGCTGGGTCCACGATTCAAACGAATTCTTCTTCGTCATGTTCCCGATTTTCAACAATTGCCATGGTATATAATCCTCGAACTGCGTGAGAGCCGGCATAGAAAAGCGTGCTTACAAAAGCTCTGCGACTTATCGATTAGCGATGCTTCGTCGCTTAGGTCATTTGATAGTGCGCTTTGGAAACTCGTAAGCGATGCTTGCGAGGCGTCTAAAGTTGGGACAACAATACTCAAGGGCATTGGAGGTAACCTTCCAATTCCGCCAGTCAATCCAGTAGGCATCGGTTTGGCGATCGCCGATGCGTTTCAATCAATGAAAATCCAAAAGCAATTCGGATGGGTGTTCTACGTTGATGAGATAAAACGTGCGCAAGAATCTATTGAGTAGAGAAGGGGTCACCTATTTAGGTAATTGTCTGAGATTAAATAAAAAGTGCGGAAATATAGACAAGCCGGAGAGAAATAAAAAATACTGCGAATTTACTTGTGGTAGTTAAAAAATAATCCTCCACTTTAAGACTTTATCTTGAGGAGACAAAAAGGAGCTTCCTAAACCAAACAAGACAAAAAACCTTATAACCAAGCGCTACAGCGAACTGGATCCGCCGCCTGCGGCGTCGGCTCCAGTCGCTGAGCTTGGGCGTTAGGCGAAACAAAAAAACTCAGTATTATTTATCCAAAAGTTAAGGGGTCTATTTGAACATCCACGTCAGCAAAATAGGGGCAATTCTGCCCGATGGCACAATAGCGATCAACAAAGGATTAATGGAGTCTGGCAATGTCAAATTTCTTTTGGATAAAATAGCGTCAACCAAAACGATTTCTCATTCGGATCTCCTACGCAAACTATGGCGCAAGATGAACGCTAAAGCACTTCGCGAAAACATAGATGAACTGGTTCAGGCCGGGTTGGTATCAAAGGTGGTTGAAAGCAATATCACTAGATATCGCCGAACATCTACCTCCTTCAGATCAACTGGTCTTTCTAAGGGCACATGTATTACAAAACTAATTGAGGATCCGGAAATAAAGGAACAGATGAACCATCCTGTTAGAACTTCAAGACGAGACGTCTGGGTATATAAGAATTACTTACTACAAGTAATCTGTAATGAATACATGAATAGCGAAGAAATCACTCTATACATTAAGGATTATATCTTGAATCATGAAAGGAAAATAGAAGAAATCAGGAATAGGATTCAAACAATGGAACGGGTCTTAAAAACCGGAGAGGCGAGTAAAAGAGAGAATATTTCCGAACATGTGAGAATGTATGTATGGCGAAGGGATAAGGGTAAATGCATGGAATGCGGCAGTATAAGAAATC
Organism: Flavobacteriales bacterium; assembly: GCA_003232435.1. Lineage (GTDB taxonomy): Bacteria > Bacteroidota > Bacteroidia > Flavobacteriales > Flavobacteriaceae > Aurantibacter_A. The sequence goes on from QIJL01000605.1 coordinate 3,485, forward strand.
TTGAATTTGATCACATTATTCCGGTTTCAAAAGGTGGGAGTAATACGGCTAGAAATATTCGCATACTCTGTGATAATTGTAATCGGAGCAAGAGTGATAAAATTTAATGATATCACGTCTAATAAGGCAATCCAGCGGATTTTGCCTGCGGCAAAACCGATGATTCTTGTGTTATGCCGCTAAAAAAATAGCAGAGTGAACCAAGTGAAAAGTTTTGGACCAGTTACTTTGTCTGAGGTTAAAGAAGCACTTCAAGAACTTGGTGGCGAGGAGACTTGGGCCAACATTTTAGATCAAGTCACAAAGAACAGAAACAATGATTATTCCTATTATCTCGATTGGCTCAACTACAAAACGACCGCATACCAAGTAGTTCAAGAGCATTGCTATGGTTACAAGAAATACAGAGGAGAAGCACATTTTAGAAAAATTGAAGGCAAATTCCGACTCATAACAAAGGTTTCGAAGAATGAATAAATGCGAGGGGATCAAATCTTTATCATTGACAAATTAAGAGACTAAAAAGCCTAACCAGGCGCTACAGCGAACTGGATCCGCCGCCTGCGGCGTCGGCCCCAGTCGCTGAGCTTGAGCGTTATGCTTTAAGGAGAAACATATGATAAAAATGAAAATAATAAAAGAAATTGTAGTTGCTGGCCATGAAATTCCAGATACAAAGGAATATTTAATCGATATTCAGTTTTCACATCCAATACATGGATCGCTTATCAATGGTCATGTATCTGTTAGAAAAAATCAACATGGCGTATTTTTAGACGACACCCAAAAAAATAAAATACCAATAAATGTGTTTCCTATCATAAAAAAGAATATTGAGCTTTGCATACAGCAACACGAAGAGAAACGCTACAGCGAACGGCTACCGCCGTCGCTGAGCTTAGGCGTTAGAACAGAAAAAATATGAATGAAAATCAATTCAAATCTATTGTCAAAGTTCGCCTCAAAGAACTAGGTTTAACAGTCAAGGATATCCCCCGCAAAAATTCAAAAACCCCTGATTTCGATGTCGAAGGGAAGAATAATAGATATACCATTGAACTGAAAATCAAGGGAGACGACCCTCAAGAAATGAGACAGGATTCTGAAACATTATCTCGCGGAGAAATTGTTGGCAAAGCTATCCCTATAGGACCAAGAAACAGATTATATGCGATTGTCGAAGAAGGTGTTGAACAAATGACAGAGCATGATCCGGAAAACAAAACTTTTCATGTTCTTTGGATACACTCCTCCGGACGAGATGCTAATTTACTGAACATGCGCTTTCATGCAACATTATTTGGAACTCAAGATCTCTTTAGCATACAGCAAGAAGGTTTGATAACCTGTTATTATTTTAATGAAAGTGCTTTTTATTCCTGCCGAAACTCCCTTGATGGTGCCATTCTTACTTACAACAACAAAGCTCAACTTTGTGTTAATGCTCTATCTGGTCGATTAAAAGAATTCCAGAAATCGGATTTGTATAAAAGTTTAGCTCAAGGCCTTTGTGATCCAGATATTCTTCAAACATCAGAAGGTGTTATGATTGCTGATTGTGATATGGATAGAAAAGACTCAAATAAAATAATTCAATATTTGCGAGAAAAATACAAATTGGATCATTTGCAAACCATAGATATGAAGCAATATTCGGGGACGATAGCTGTCCCTAAAGAAGATAATTAGAAGTTCTAACTAGGCGCTGCAGCGAACTGGATCCGCCGCCTACGGCGTCGGCCCCAGTCGCTGAGCTTAGGCGTTAGGCACAAAGATAATAATACAATTGTCAACCCTAAAAATAGGAGGAAATCATGTTAGCAAAATTTTTGATTTCCCCTTACTCTACTCTTTGGCAGTAACCAAAGATTTCTTGACTTAGGGGGAGACAAAAGGAGTAAATGTCAAAGAAGAACAATCTTTCGGACAACTTTTCTTATCCTCGTCGCCTGAGGTAAAAGTGGCGCAAAGAAAAGCCCGAAAGAATTCTCCCCTAGACAATTTACTGGTTGTTTAGGTCTTATGGCTATGCCACAAGATAAGACAGGGTAATGTTAGTCAAGACTTCAATGATAAAGGATCCAGTCTGACTGGGCACTCCCAAGTCATTGATGAAGTAGAGGCATTACCCATCTCCACTAAATAAAAAAAGTGCTAATAAATGTTAGCTTAAAAATGTAAATCGACTATGGAACAAAAATCCTACATTCGAGAATGGGCAAATCAAAAGCAGGAAGAGGCAAAAAAGTCCGATGAAATATCACCTAATGCACTCTTTGGGGCAATGATTTATGCCCTATCTACATATTTTACGAAGGAAAACAATCTGAATGATAAAAATGATCATATGAGAAAGTTACATAAAAAAACGTTCAAGAAGTACTCTGGAGACTCTTCCTTATTTGAAATTGGATGCTATCTATTTTTTAGAACTGATTTATGGCTTTTCAGAAATGAACCAGAGTACCGAGAATCACTGTCCTCTTTATTTGCAAAAAAATTCAATGGACTTTTTTCAGAAGCACTCAAAATAAATAATGTTGCAGAACTTTTGGATGAAAGAATAAAAAAATATGGAGAGATGATAAGAAAAGGTAAAAAATTTGACCAATATCATCATTTTCTGGTCGAGCTTATTAAGCGAACAGGAGACGATACTCTCCCAACACATTATGGTTTTGAAAATTCTCCAATCATATTGGTTGATATTATGGAAGAAATGTTTTTAAAGGTTGAATTGGTAAGCTTTGAAAAATTTATAATTCCCGCTTTTTTAGGAAGTTTAGAAAGATACTTTAAGTACCTTGAAAAAGCCTAACCAGGCGCTGCAGCGAACGGCTATCGCCGTCGCTGAGCTTGGGCGTTATAAGGAATAAATTAATCTGGCTGAGGTGTATGCCAATAACTGAGATTAGTGAAAAAGTGGGGAAATCCGGTCAAGGCTGAGAGAA
>QIJL01000342.1 GCA_003232435.1 Flavobacteriales bacterium
AGCCCGACGACCGGCTTGGGCTAAAGCCCAGAAAACACCGGGAACCTAGAACCCATGGTCTAAAGACCGAGGCAATTGAATTTTGGCTTTTTAATTGCTCCCGGATTTATCCGGGAGTTAACAAGAGTCCCTTAATCGGGCTTTAGCCCAAAACCGCATGCATCCGGTATCGAACAGCCCCATAATAAGGGCAGTTACAGTTATTGGTTATGTGCCTAAGTCAATAGATTAGTTCATAAAAAAGAAAACGCTAAATTTAAGTCCTAGCCTCGCTAGGTTTTTTTTTATGAAATCATTAAGAAAATGAGACTTAGCAAGATTTTCTTGTTTTGCATGTCTCTTTCGGCACAGCAAGAAGATTTTCTATTGTTCGAAAGAGGTGAGTTCAAAATTTATCCGAACAAGGCAATCTATCCAGATAACGTGCTTTATGATACTTCAGAAGACATTAAAAGTATTGTAAATCTAGAAGAGAATGATCCAAAATGTGCAGAAGGCATAAAAATAGTATATAACCCCCTTTTTCTATTGGGGAGTTACTACAGTTATGAAAGAAACCTCTTTGATCCGGGCGCAAGTGGTGATTGTTATCGAAACCCTAGCACCGATGCTACAGTTAATACGATCAATATCTTTTCAGGGGAAAAAACAAGTTTATTGGAATTAGTAGATGAAAACTCTTTGGTAACAGCATTGAAAAACGAATTTTGGGTACGGGATATGTATGGAACTATGGATACAGCGGAATTAGATAGTAAGGGGACTTTTCAAGAGGTTTTGGCCCTGATCAATTCGAATATGGGCTTTGGGATTAAGTTTCGATCCGATAGTTTCGCCTTGCTTTCATAAGATCGTTCCACAATATTGCTCGCCATAAGATTGATCGGAATTAAATATTTGGGTTATGACAATTCGAGACATATTCAATTGGGCCTTTATGTGAGACCTAAAGGTGAAATAGAAATGGAACTCGAAAAAGAGAAGGGCTTTTTTCTAGGAAAGTTCAAAAATGAGCTTTTGTAAGAGCGCACATTGATAACACTAGATGTGTTTGGAGGAATAAATGGAATGATTTAGTTATAGTATAGAATTCTACTTCTTTACGTAAGGTCTAAGAGCTACAGAAAACATATACGCAGCGATGTAAATCATTAAAATAATTAGGTAATTGTCCATGTTTAGAGAAACCTTTGAAACTATATACGTAATTAGAACGCAAATAGTTTACCAAAATTACACTAAATCGGCGAAATTGTGCATTTTAACGATTTTTTAGTAGTAGAATGCCTAGTTCAAGCTGACCCTTTTCCTCGTAAAACGACGATAAGATAACTTTCCGACTAAAAGCAATAACACATAAACGATAAGAAGTAGATAAGGGACCATAAGTAAACAACGAGCGAACTAACGTTTATCTTATTTTACTAGTATGTAGTATATCGAAAACGACTAAAAAATTCGATAAAAGGTATTTTGGCCTTGATTCGATTCGATGAACTGCATGTTTTCTATCGAAAAAAGATTTAAACTTAGTTTCTCACTGTCTATCAACGAATAGATATAGGGGCAGTTCCTTCTTTGAACCTACAAATTTTACTGTAGTAATAAATGGGCAGTTCAATAGTGTTCGCCAATTCTTTGCTAATCAAAGCGTAATTTTCACTGTCAATGGAATTCTTTAGCAACCTATGGGCCTCTATGACCTGCTGCCCAAATGGCTTTCTGTTTCCTTATACCTCAACAAACTGTAGATCGCCACAGTGCGCTACTACTTTCAATTGTAATTTCGGTGCGGTGGCGCATGCGTTGCAAAGACAAACGCGATTGGTCTCAAGTAATTTTAAATGGCTATAAAAAGCCGTGAACATGGTTTCTATCTGGGCCAAAAGTTTTTCTTGAGATGGAATCTCTCCTTCCTTGTAGAAAAAAAGTGCATCACCTTCAACCTCGGCAAGTCTCGTTTCCTGTGTATTCGCATCGATAAGAACTTCCAACAATTCGGCAATGACATGTTGGCCGTGCTCCGCTTCTGTAGTTTGAACGAATTTTGTGAAACCAGAGATATCCGGGAGAAAAAGAAATGATTTCGCCATTGCCAAATTGGTCGGTGAATTCTTGTAAAATTTACATTGATCAAGGCTCGATCCATAACTAACCGAAAACAACGTTCATTCCTCGTCAAGAATCGATTCTACGTCAATTGTACTATTTAAAATAACGTTGAACTGATTCTGCAATGCGTTAAAAGCCTCTATCATTTCAATGACAGGTTCTTGCGGATCTAACCGATATTCCAAACTTCCCTTTGTTTTCAAAATATAGGTCTTGAGCGCCACTTGTCGGCTCTTGATGTGCGGTTTATTAAAAGTCTCGGGGTATTTCGATTCGGCCAGCAATTTTTGCTTCTCAATAAGGTCTTCGATTATGAATGACAGATCTTCGGTATTTTCAACATTGTAAATTCCATCAAAACTTGTTTCAAGAGCAGCGTATTCTGGCCAATCGGCTAAAACGGTTGCAGCATTTGCATTGATAACGGTCTTTTTCGGCCAGTTCTCGATATTGAATTCAGTCTTGACAATTTCATTCATTCCACTCTGCTTTCTATCCTTTTTACAAGAAAGCAGCACCGCCAGAACGGTCAACAAAACAAATACTTTTCGCATGCAACGAAGGTACAAATTTTAAGAAAGGCTATCTTTACACTCGAATTCATTTAACTTCATTTTAATGTCTAAATCCATTTTAATCCTAGGTGCTTGCGGTCAGATAGGAACCGAACTGACCTTCGCACTGCGTGAAAAATTCGGTGGTGAATCGGTCATTGCCAGCGATATTCGCGAGGGTAGCGAAGTGCTAATGGAATCTGGCCCCTTCGAAATACTGGATGCCACTGATTACGATGCTTTAGAAGAAGTCGTGGCCTACTACGAAATAAATGAAGTGTACTTAATGGCGGCAATGCTAAGTGCAACGGCAGAAAAATTTCCGCTGCGGGCATGGAACCTTAACATGAATTCGCTTTTCAATGTCTTGAATCTCGGAAAGGAGAAGAAGATTTCAAAGATTTTTTGGCCTTCAAGTATCGCAGTCTTTGGCCCAAAAACACCGAAGGAAAATACACCCCAAAACACCATCATGGAGCCCAGTACCGTTTATGGAATCAGCAAACAATCGGGCGAACGTTGGTGCGATTACTATCATCATAAGTTCGGGGTCGATGTGAGAAGTCTTCGTTACCCGGGATTGATCAGTTGGAAAACACAACCAGGAGGAGGCACAACCGATTATGCCGTTGAAATATATCACAAAGCTTTGTCCGAAGGGGCGTATACCTCTTTTTTAGATAAGGATAGTAAATTGCCTATGATGTTTATGGACGATGCCATTCGCGCTACTTTGGACATTATGGAAAGTGATACGGAAAACATTAAAGTGCGTTCTTCGTATAATCTGGCAGCCATGAGTTTTACCCCAGAGGAAATAACCGAAAGTATTCAGAAGCACATTCCTGAATTTAAAATAGCCTACGAGCCGGACTTTAGACAGGCAATTGCAGATTCTTGGCCCAGCAGTATCGATGATTCAAAAGCACAAAAAGATTGGGGCTGGCAAGCGGAATTCGATTTGGAGAAAACAACAGAGGAAATGTTGAAAAATCTAGAATCCTAGCCAATCTTATCAGAACCCTTCATTGCTATTCGGTTATTGTTTATATTTAATTCTAAACGCACCATTATGAAAATTTCGCAAGTATTGAAATCTACAGTCTTTGCAATCATAGTCATGATAAGCACAACCGTGTTGGCCCAAATCAATCCGGGAATCTATATTTCTGACATTGACAATGTGCGACACAAGCTGAAAATGACAGACGACTATATGATCCATACCATTTATGAAAAGTCTCCGGCAAGATTTATTAAAACAACGGGCGGATTTTACTCCGTTGATAGCTCCGTATTGAATGTAAAGCTCGAATTCAATTCGAACTACGAAGCCGATACCATTTCCTCTTTGGAGATACCGTTCGCTCTAAAAGATAACGGCTTGGTTCTCGGCACTAGTCCGAAATTGGTTTTTTTAAGGTCGGAAACCCTTGAACAAGAGCTAGATGGTGCTTGGCTCTTTGCAACCCGAGGCCCTGATGAAGGCCAAGAGAGACGTGGGGATGAAAATCCTCGAAAAACTTTAAAATATCTTCAAGACAATCGTTTTCAATGGATTGCCTATCATACTGAAACTTTTAAATTCTCTGGAACCGGAGGAGGTTCGTTTTCTTCAGAAAATGGAGTTTATACAGAAAATATCGAGTTTTTTTCTAGGGATGATTCCCGTGTGGGA
>QIJL01000068.1 GCA_003232435.1 Flavobacteriales bacterium
ATTTGGAAACTTTTGATACGTTCAATGAGACCTCTATTGAACCTCGGTTTAATCTGAATTACTCCTTTGCCAAGAATTTCAAAGTTGAAGTACAGGGCGAATTCAAAAGTCAGGCAATCAATCAGATCATCGATCTTGAGCAAAATTTTTTTGGTATCGAAAAAAGACGCTGGATTCTTTCGAATGGATCGACATTACCCGTTACCAAGAGCAAACAAGGATCAATAGGATTTAATTATGACCAAGAAAATCTTTACTTAGGTATTGAAGGCTTTTACAAACAAGTGGATGGCATCAGCACTTCTACCCAGGGTTTTCAAAACCAGAATCAATTTAGCGGTGAACTGGGAAAATACGATATTAAAGGATTCGAATTTTTGATCAATAAAAGAGCGGAAAACTACAGCACATGGCTCAGTTACACCTACAATATGAACGATTATACTTTTGAGGGTACCGTACCACCTACTTTTCCGAACAATTTAGATGTACGGCACAATGTCACCTTTGCGGGCTCGTACACCTTGAACAATCTAAAGGTGAGCGCTGGGCTGAATTATCGAAGCGGGAAGCCTTTTACGGAGCCCGATGCCGACAACCCGTTAGATCTTACTTTCTTCCCCGCGAGGATTAATTATCAAGCTCATAATAGCAGCCGACTGCCCGAATATTTCAGGGCCGACGCATCTGCCCTTTATAATTTCAATTTAGGCGGATATACAAAAGCATCGCTCGGACTATCTGTCTTAAATTTTACGGATCGAACGAATGTTTTAAATACTTATTTCAGGATAGACGAGGTCGGCGAGATTGAAACCGTAGAAAGCTTTTCTTTGGGCCTTACTCCAAATTTTAGTTTCAGGGTAGCCTTTTAGCAGGGTTGAACATACATGCAATTTCATAATCGAAATTCAACATGCGCTGTATAATATCGAAAAGCTCTGGAAAATCGTTATGAAAAATTGACGGGGTCTCAAAATAATTCTCCACTGCCACAGAAAAAAATTCCTGTAGGTTGGTCAGGCCGTATTCCCTAAAATATTGAGAGGAAACCAACTTCTTTCTAAAACCTTCTTTTTGAAAGAGTTTCTCTATTTTTCTGATTCCGACCCGAAACCTTTTTGCCTCCCAAGAACTTTTTCTAAGCATTTCAAAACTGAGGGCGTGTGCGAATTCATGAACGGCAAGGTTTTTATTGTCGTTCGGAATTTCAAATCCCTCCCATATTTTATCGGCCGAAAGAACAAGCGTCTTAAAATTGGGGTTGTATTCCCCAAGATGGTGTCTTCTTTTGAGCTTGGAATAATAGGCGGTCGGATAAACGACCACACGCAACACAGAACGCAACATCTTATAATTCCTTAATCCTAAGGTCATAAGAACAACGGCAGCACTCAGTATCAAAGTCAATTCTTCTTGCTTTTCAATCTCGCCATAAAACACGAACTTTTTCTTAGTTCGAAACCAAATGATGCGACCATTACATTTCTGCTTATATTTTTCCGGGAGTCTGCCATAAATAGGAATATTGTCGGCAATCAGCTGTTGCTCTTCAACAGAAAGGGATTTTAGGCGAATAAAAGGATTAAGCTGGTATAGGCCTAAGGCATAATAAATGATATACAGAATGTGGCCCACGAGATATACAAGGATAATAATTTGAAGGGTCTTATTCGTAAGCATAGGTTTAAAACAATAAAAGTGGGTTTAAATTGTGCTTCAATTGAAGTTGAAATTTAAACCAGGGGTAGCTCCTCCCATCAGTTGAGGAAAGGTGTCGTCAGCCTTTGACCGACAACGGAGGAGTTGATTTAGTAAAAGTTAAACCTCATCCGCCAATTGGCGGACTGAACCCAATAACAGGAATCGACCTAGAAGCTCGAGGTATTAACCAAGATCCCGCTGAAATAGCGGGATTAGTTCAACTAACAATTTTCAGTTCGTCCGCCTATGGCGGACTTCTTAAAATCGAGTTTCACTAATAAATTATGACGGCCATATATCATATCAAACCCTTCCGGCGAAAGGGTCGGGATCCGCCCTGCCCGTTCCGTTCAGGCGGGCTTCCCTTGTCCAAAGGAAGGAGCCCAAGAATCAAACCAAAAAATCACATTCTTTCAGGAACTTCTATGCCTAATAGCCCGAATGCAGATTGAATGACCTCCCCGACCTTTTTGGAAAGCTGTACACGAAGGTTTTTTTTCTGCTCGTCGGCCTCCCCCAAAATAGAAACCTGTTGATAGAACGAATTGAATTCCTTTACCAGGTCATACACGTAATTGGCGATCAGTGCGGGACTAAAATTTTCCGCGGCAAATTGTATCGTCTCCGGATAGAGCTGTATTTGCTTGATAAGTTCTTTTTCTTTCAGATGCAGATCTGTAGTCTCAAGACCTGTCAGGTTTTTAAAACCTGACAGGTCCAGTTCTTCGGCCTTTCTGAGGATGGATTGTATCCGCGCGTAGGTATATTGAACAAACGGGCCAGTATTCCCTTGAAAATCAACCGATTCCTCGGGGTTGAAAAGAATTCTTTTTTTGGGATCCACTTTTAAAATAAAGTATTTCAATGCGCCAAGACCTATCATTTTGAAGAGTTCTTGCTTTTCACCATCTGAGTAATCTCCTAGCTTTCCTAATTCTTCAGATATGGAAGCGGCAGTTTCGGTCATGTCTTTCATCAAATCATCGGCATCGACAACAGTACCTTCGCGGCTTTTCATTTTTCCGCTTGGAAGGTCAACCATTCCATAGCTCAAATGATGCAAGTTTTGAGACCATGAAAAACCAAGTTTTTTGAGAATCAAAAACAGCACCTTAAAATGATAGTCTTGTTCGTTGCCCACTGTATATACCATTCCGACGATTTCAGGATAATCTTTCACCCGTTGAATTGCAGTGCCGATATCTTGTGTCATATAAACCGCAGTACCATCAGAGCGCAATACAATCTTTTCATCAAGCCCGTCATCGGTCAGGTCGATCCAAACGCTGCCGTCATCTTTTTTGAAGAAAACCCCTTTTTGAAGCCCTTCGGAGACAAAATCCTTTCCCAACAAATAAGTATCACTCTCATAATATAACGTATCAAAATCAACACCCAAATCTTTATAGGTCTTCTCAAAACCAGAGTAGACCCAGCTGTTCATTTTTTTCCAAAGCGCGACAATCTCATCGTCTCCTGCTTCCCATTTTAAAAGCATTTTCTTGGCCTCTTGTAAAATAGGTGCTTCCTTTTCAGCGGCTTCTTTCGATTTTCCATTGGTGACCAGTTCGGCAATTTCTTCCTTATAGGCCTTATCAAAAGCAACGTAATAATTCCCGACCAACTTATCACCCTTTAGTCTGGCACTTTCAGGAGTCTCTCCATTTCCGAATTTCCGCCACGCTACCATACTCTTGCAAATATGAATTCCGCGGTCATTGATGATTTGGGTTTTATAGACCTTTTTTCCTGAAGCCTTTAGAATTTCCGCCACGGAATATCCTAAAAGATTATTCCGGATATGCCCCAAGTGGAGCGGTTTATTGGTATTCGGGGAAGAGTATTCGACCATGACCGCATCTTGATCCACAATGCTCACAAAACCGAAATCGGTAATATCTTTTATCTTGTTAAAAAAACCAAGATAAAACGCATCGCTTATAACAATGTTCAAAAAACCTTTGATGATATTAAAGCCGGAAACTTCCTCCACCTCTTTTTCGAGATGGGCTCCAATCTGTTTTCCTATCTCCTCCGGGTTTCCTTTCACAAAACGAAGCATCGGAAAGACCACCACGGTAATATCGCCCTCGAAATCTTTTCGGGTCGGCTGTAATTCCACCTCGGGAAGGTCCACTTGAAAAATGGAATTTACGGCCTCTTTTACTTTGGTCTCTAATATGCTTTGGATGTTCACTGAAACTAGGCTTTTAAGCCTGCAAAACTAATCATTTTTTAAGGGCACCACAAGATTGGTTTGGGGGTTTTCCACTTTTCATAAAACAGGAAAATTAACCGCAAAGTGCGCTAAGCTTTCCCAAGGGACGCAAAGAAAGTTGACACAAAAACCCTAGCGACCTTCGTGTAGAAACCTTGCGTCGCTTACCGTTAAATAAATGTCGTAATAGTTTTCAAGGAAAGAGGTATTGGTTAACTTTATAAAAAATGTTCAAGGGAAATTAAACCACTATGCACTGCAAGTACATACCTGCCGGCAGGCGGGGATTTTTTACGAATGAAATTCGTTTTTTTTAAATATTCGTTTTTGTCGGAAGACCGAAGTCGGAAGCGACCGTCTTCCAACTTCCCACATCGGGCTTCTGGCCAAAAAGAAACGATAAGTGTTTTAGAAGAATCCGCCCAAGGCGGACTTGCACTAACCTGCCTGCCGCAGGCAGGGTTTCAACTAACGATTGTGACCAATGAATATCGAAGAATATAGACACTATTGCCTGTCGAAAAAGGGTGTAACCGAATCAATTCCCTTTCCTAAACTGCCCAATGTTTTGGTCTTCAAGGTAAAGGGTAAAATGTTTACGGCAACCGATATCGATACGTTTGCAAGTTTTAGCATTAAATGCAGTCCTGAAACCATTGAAGAACTTAGGTCCGAACACAATGCATTGAGAGAGCCTTCATACTTTAGCAAAAAACATTGGAGCAATGTTATAATGGATGGTACCATCAACAGCGACCTACTTTTAAGTTGGCTCGATATATCTTATGATCTGGTTGTTGCGAACCTTCCAAAATCCATACAATTACAACTTAAAAACGAGGAATAGATCTTATTGTAGGGCAAATGTTCTTAAACGTCTCTTATAACAACAAAGAAATCACG
>QIJL01000257.1 GCA_003232435.1 Flavobacteriales bacterium
CGAGCATAGCCTTAGCTATGATCTAAAATTTTAACGAAGTTAGGCGCAAAAAGGGGCATAAAAAAATAATCGGCATATTTCAAAACAGTCTCTTGATGCCTGCTAATATAAAATTCTAAAGCAAAAATCAAAATGGTGTGCTCGGAAAGTAATTAACAATACAAAGGTAGGTATTGTTGATAGAAAACTCGCGCTGCTCTTAAACTCCAATTGTAAAAAATTCCAAATTCCAAGATGTTCGCGTCCTTTTGGAATTTGGAATTTCTTTTTTGGAATTTATCCGCGTAGCGGATTTATACATTAAACCTAAAATGCATTACATCGCCGTCTTTGACAATATAGTCTTTGCCCTCGACGCGCATTTTGCCGGCCTCTTTTACTTTTTGTTCACTCCCGAAATTCGCATAGTCGTCATAGGCGATAACTTCAGCGCGGATAAAGCCTTTTTCGAAATCGGTATGGATCACTCCTGCCGCCTGAGGTGCGGTCGCCCCCACGGGAATCGTCCAAGCCCTTACCTCTTTTTCCCCAGCGGTAAAATAGGTTTCAAGATCCAGTAATTTGTAGGCACTACGGATCAATTTGGCCGAGCCCGGTTCAGAAAGTCCCAGATCTTCAAGAAACATCTGTCGCTCGTCATAGGTTTCCAATTCCGTTATATCGGCTTCCGTTCCGACGGCCAAAACCAATACTTCGGCCTTTTCATTGGACACCATTGCCTTTACTTTCTCGACATAATCGTTTCCTGAAGCGGCTGCATCTTCATCCACATTGCAGACATACATCACAGGTTTATCCGTTATGAATTGAAGTGGCTTTACGAATTCGTTTCTGTCATCTTTTGGTATTTCGATCGCCCGCACCGAAGTTCCGCTTTCCAAACCAGCTTTAAGTTTTTGCAAAACGGCCTCCTCTTTTTGAGCTTCTTTATTTCCTGTTTTGGCAGCGCGCTTTACTTTGTCCAATTTCTTTTCGACCGTTTCAAGGTCTTTTAACTGGAGTTCCATATCGATAGTTTCTTTGTCGCGAATCGGATCCACGGAGCCGTCGACGTGCACGATGTTATCATTGTCGAAACATCTCAAAACGTGCAAAATGGCATCGGTCTCGCGAATGTTTCCTAAAAATTGGTTGCCTAGGCCTTCTCCCTTACTTGCTCCTTTTACCAATCCGGCGATATCTACGACTTCAACCGTAGCGGGCAATACACGTTGCGGGTTGACTAATTCTTCCAGCTTCTCCAATCTTGCGTCAGGTACGTTCACAACTCCGATATTGGGTTCGATCGTACAAAATGGAAAATTCGCGCTCTGCGCCTTTGCGTTGGATAGGCAATTAAAAAGAGTGGACTTTCCGACGTTGGGTAATCCGACGATACCTGCTTTCATTTTCTAGACGTTAGATGCTAGACGTTAGACGCTAGACTTTTATTTCCGGGCGCAAAGATAGTATGAAGATTTTCAAATCTCCTAGCTATTGAATAACAATATGAAATAGAGGGTAACTGTTCAGCCATTATGTATTGGTGACGGATATATTGAACTTGTTATGAGTTACGGGTTATGAATTATTAAAGCATTAACACATTAAGGCATTAGAGCATTAAACAACACTTCGGCTGAATTACAATAGAGGATAACTTCGTAAAAGATATATGTCACAAACCCTAGTGTCAAAAATCACGGCAATTACCGCCAAAACGGACAATCCACAACCAAGTTTTTTCCAAAATCCTTTATATTCTTTTTCTCCTTCCATAAAAAAACCCGAACGTAGTTCGGGCAAGTCTTTTATCTAATATCTAACAGCGAAGCGGTCTAAAGTCTATTCTTCAGGATGCATAAAAGCTTGCTTGCCCAAAAGTGTTTCATCTGATTCGACTCGGTCTTCATCAGGTATACAACAATCCACCGGGCAGACCGCGGCACATTGGGGCTCTTCGTGAAAGCCCATACATTCGGTACACTTGTCAGGCGATATATAATAGACTTCGTCATTGATAGGCTCTTGAACCTCGTCGGCATTGACAGCCTTACCATCGGTAAGAACGACATCCCCTTCTAGTGACGTTCCATCGGAGTATCTCCACTCATCCGCCCCCTCATAAATCGCGGTATTCGGGCACTCCGGTTCGCAGGCCCCGCAATTGATACACTCATCCGTTATTATTATCGCCATCTTTTCTTTTTATGCTGAACCTGCCTGCCGGCAGGCTTGTTTCAGTATCTGTCTTATGCCATTTGAATTATCGTACTTCCTTGGTTAGAACGAAATCATATCCAGTTTCTTACTTTTGCCGCGCAAAGGTAATCGCAAAATGAATCTTCCACAAATATTATGATCGATGAACGCTTGAGAATTAATGCTTTTGTCAAACTCGGAACTTTTTTGCGAGAGTTTTGCGAATATGACAAATCTTCTGAAGATGCATACTCCGCTGACCCATTTTCTACAAAATTGCAAGACGGGATTATTTTGGCAGGACATAAAAATGGATGGTTTACAGAAGAAAATATCCTTTTCGCATTACGTAGCTGGGGAAATCTTTTGAACAAAAACAATTTAGAGGATTGGCTTTCAACATACGAAATCACAAAGAACCCGAATACTGAAACGAGTTCGGCATCTAGAAAAACGGTGGCCCTTGTTATGGCCGGAAACATTCCACTTATTGGCTTCCATGATTTTTTATGTGTTTTGATTACCGGAAATAAAGCATTGGTCAAGCTTTCAGATAGCGATAAGGTCTTATTACCCCTTCTATCCGATTTTTTGATAGCGGTGCAACCATCGTTAAAGGAGGGTGTTGAATTCGTCGATGGGAAATTGGAGGGATTCGACGCAGTAATAGCCACCGGCAGCAATAACACGGCGCGCTACTTTGAACATTACTTCGGAAACAAGCCAAATATTATTAGAAAGAATAGAAACTCGGTGGCCGTATTGGCCGGCAATGAATCTAAGACGCAACTAGAAGCACTCGGCAACGACATTTTTCGATATTACGGCCTGGGCTGTCGTTCGGTCTCGAAACTATTTGTACCACAAGGGTATGATTTTGATACTTTCTTCAAATCCATTTTTATTTTTAATGAAATTGTAAATCAAAATAAATACGCCAACAATTATGATTACAACAAGGCTGTCTATTTGATGAGCGATTTTAAAATACTCGATAACGGTTTCTTGATTCTCAAGGAAGATACCAGCTACAGTTCCCCTATTGCATCCTTGAATTACGAGTTTTATTCTTCCAAAGAAAATCTTGGAAGGCGATTGGCAAATGACAGGGATCAATTGCAATGTGTGGTTTCCTCAGGATTTATGGAAAATGAAATCGGTTTTGGCGAGACCCAAATTCCTGCTTTGAGCGATTATGCCGACGGCATCGACACTGTTGATTTCCTGTTAAAAACATAACAGAATTATCGCTTTTGCTTGGTAATAATTCCCTTTAAATTTAAGACCTTTGGCACCTCCGATAAAAAAACGTTACTGAACTAAATTCAGCATAGAATGATGAAGCATAATTTTAGTGCCGGGCCGTGTGTACTGCCCAAAGAAGTCATGAAAAAGGCATCCGAAGCAGTTATTGATTTCAATGGAATGGGACTTTCTCTTATCGAAATTTCGCATCGCAGCAAAGACTTTGTAGAAGTCATGGAGAATGCCCGTTCAATGGCACTGGAACTTCTAGGCCTTGAAGGAAAAGGTTACCAGGCCTTGTTCTTGCAAGGTGGTGCCAGTATGGAATTTTTAATGGTGGCCTATAATCTACTTGATAAAAAAGCAGGTTACCTGAACACCGGTGCATGGAGCGATAAGTCTATAAAGGAAGCGAAACTTTTTGGCGAAGTGGTAGAAGTCGGTTCTTCAAAAGACGAGAACTTCAAATACATTCCAAAAGGTTATGTGGTGCCAAATGATTTGGATTATCTGCACCTTACTTCGAACAATACCATTTTCGGTACGCAGATAAAAAAGTTTCCGATAGTCGATATGCCTTTGGTCTGTGACATGAGTTCCGATATTTTTTCACGCATGCTTGACTTTTCACAATTCGATTTGATCTATGCGGGAGCGCAAAAGAATATGGGTCCTGCAGGAACGACCTTGGTGGTCATAAAAGAAGAAATTCTAGGGAAGGTTTCAAGACGGATTCCATCGATGCTCGATTATAAAGTGCATATCGGTAAAGACAGTATGTTCAATACGCCTGCGGTTTTCCCCGTCTATGTTTCTATGCTAACATTGCAATGGCTCAAAGATTTGGGCGGAATAAGTGCAATGGAGGAAATCAATGACAAGAAAGCCCGAT
>QIJL01000606.1 GCA_003232435.1 Flavobacteriales bacterium
GAAATGCCCATACCTTCGAATTTGAATTTCGATATGTGGCTGGGTTCGACCCCAGAAGTGCCCTATACCGAAATCGGGGTGCATCCACAAAACGATTATGGCAGGCCCGGATGGTTGCGCAATAGAAGTTATGGGGCCGGAATGATAACGGGCTGGGGGCAACACCACTATGATTCGGCTGCATGGGGAATGGATACCGAGTTGACAGGTCCGATTTCAGTTGAGGCTTTGGCAGAATTTCCAAAGTCCGGTTTATGGAACGTGCATGGTGATTTCTTGGTCAAGCAAGAGTATGCAAACGGAATAACCGTTTACACAAGCGGCGGTTATACCAATGGTGTAAAATATATTGGGGATGATGGATGGATTTTTGTATCCCGAGGCGATTATCAGGCATCAGCTTCCGATCCGGTCGATGAAGAAAAAAGTGCAAAGGCGCTAAATGCTTCCGATCCAAAAATTTTGGAATCGGTTATTGGAGAGAACGAAATCCATTTACAAAAAATAGATGATCAACATGGCAACTGGTTGGAATGTATCAAAAGTAGAGAGCAGCCGATTTCACCAATAGAAAAAGGACATAAAGCCTGTGTGGTTTGTTTGATCAGTGATATCGCAATGCAATTCGATAGAAAGTTGGAATGGGATCCTGAAAGAGAAACGTTTGTAAATGATGATGAGGCGAACGAAATGCTACGTCGTGAACAGCGTAAGCCATACGGAACGGATTATGTGAGGACCCCCTAGCCCCCAAAAGGGGAATTTTTTTACGATTGAAATTCGTTTTTTTTTAAATATTTTTGTCGAAAGACGGAAGACCGAAGTCGGAAGAGACCGTCTTCCAGCTTCCCACATCGGGCTTCTGGCCAAAAAGAAACGATAAGTGTTTTAGAAACTGAAAGTCTTGTCCGCCAACTGGCGGACATAGTTTCAACTAACGATTGTGACCAATGAAATACAATATATTCTTACTTATTCTCCTCTGCCTCTCTTGCGGAGAAAAAAAATACACCGACAGAGTTATGGAAGATGAAAAAGTCGAAAAAGTAAAACTAATGACTTTGGACCCAGGTCATTTTCACGCGGCTTTGGTTCAAAAATCGATGTACCCACAAGTAGATTCCACCATTCACGTATATGCACCCGAGGGACCCGAAGCGCAAGATTTTCTAAGTAAAATAGGGCAATATAATTCAAGGCCCGAAAACCCGACGGCATGGAAGATAAACGAAAATATTAGCGATGATTATTTGGAAAAAATGCTTTCCGATAAACTGGGGAACGTAATGATCGTAGCGGGAAAAAACTCCAAAAAAATCGATTATGTTTTAGAAGCGGTAAAAGCCGGGTTGAATGTTTATGCAGATAAACCCTTGGTAATCGATCCTGAAGGATTTGAAAAATTAAAAGAGGCTTTTCGCATCGCTGATGAAAAAGGCGTGTTGATCTATGATATCATGACGGAGCGATTTGAATCGACCACCTTGGCTCAAAAACTGTTATCGGAAATACCGGGTATTTTTGGGGAGTTGGTAGATGGAAGTCCCGAAGAACCCGCTATAGTTAAAGAAAGTGTGCATCACTTTTTTAAATATGTTTCTGGGCAACCTCTTGTTCGTCCGGCTTGGTTTTTTGATGTCAATGAAGAAGGGGAGGGCATCGTTGATGTAACCACTCATTTAGTGGACTTGGTGCAATGGGAAGCTTTTTCCGAGCAAATTGTAGATTCCTCGAATGTGGAAATGATCAAGGCGAGAAGATGGCCAACTGTTCTGACAAAAGAAGAATTTCAAAAAGTAACGGGCTTGGATGACTTTCCGGAGTATTTGCAAAAAGACATAAAAGATGGTAGGTTAAACACTTTTTCCAATGGCGAAATGACCTATAAAATCAAAGGGAAATATGCCAAAGTTTCCGTAATATGGAATTATCAGGCTCCCGAAGGAACGGGAGATACGCATTATAGTATTATGCGCGGAACGAAAAGTAATCTGATTATTAAACAAGGAGAGGAAGAAAATTTTAAACCCACGCTCTATATGAAATTCCATGATCCTTCCAGTTTTAAGGGCCTTCTAAGTTCTGGGGTGGAGAACGAAGTCGAAAAACAATTTCCGGGCATACTATTCGAAAAGGTTTCTGATGATCTTTGGAAAGTCATAATTCCCGAAAAGTTTAAGATCGGCCACGAAGCCCATTTTGCACAGGTAACGGAAAACTATTTAAAGTATCTGGAAGATGGAAAACTCCCTGATTGGGAAGTGCCCAATATGATAACGAAATACTACACGACTATCGAGGCTTATAAAATGGCGAAAGCCGTAAAACAAAATTAATGAGGAAGTGTTGTTCGATCGTTCTTGTTATTTTAGGGTGCATCGTGGTTTCCTCTTGTGCTTCTGTTGGCAATAACAAAACCCTCTATTTCGCACATTCCCTGCCGACATCGCATCCCGTTCACAAGGGTATATTGGTAATGCAAGAAGTCTTGAATGAAAAATCAGAAGGCAAATTGCAGATCAAGATTTTCCCCGATGGGCAATTGGGGTCAGAGCGGGAAGCTCTTGAGCTTTTGCAAATCGGTAGCATTGCGATGACCAAGGTCAGTGCTTCTGCATTATCGAATTTTGTCCCTGAATACCAGATAACTGTCATACCCTATTTGTTCCGTGATAGTGAGCACTTGTTCAAAAACCTAGAAGGCGAAGTTGGGAAACAAATGTTGGCAAGTGGCACCGAATACTTGCTGCGGGGCGTTTGTTTCTATGACGCCGGCGCTAGAAGTTTCTATACCAAAGATAGACCGGTCTATTCCCCCGACGATCTCGAGGGACTCAAAGTCAGGGTACAGAACGATCAAATGTCCGTCGATATGGCCAATACGTTGGGGGCTTCGGCCACACCGATGGCTTTTGGTGAACTCTATACGGCCTTGCAGCAAAATGTTGTCGATGGGGCCGAAAACAACATTCCTTCCTTTGTGAGTTCCAATCATTTCGAGGTATGCAAATACTATATTTTCGATGAACATACCATGGTACCCGACGTTGTAATCATCGGGACCAAGTTCTGGAACCTCCTATCGGATGAAGAAAAAGGATGGCTAGATGCCGCCGCAAAGGAAAGTGTTGCCAAGCAAAAGCAATTTTGGCAGGAAACCATCGAAGAGAACATGAAAATGCTCAGAGAAGAGGGCGTTGAATTTATCTACCCAGAGAAAGAACCCTTTGTTAAAAAGTCAAAACCGGTCATGGAGCGGTTGATGAAAGACCCTAAATTGAAACCGATTATCGATAAAATAAATGCGAATTAATGGAAAGAATCTATCTGACCTTGAACAGGATTATTGAAACCCTATTGGTGGTTATTTTCGGGCTGTTGGTAATCGATGTGGTTTGGCAAGTAATTTCACGATATGTTGTAGGCCAATCAAGCTCTTTTACCGAGGAATTCGCCCGTTTTTCATTGATTTGGCTTACTGTACTGGGCGCCGCTCATATCAACGGGAGTAGAGAAGGGCACTTATCCATGGACTTTCTGCTATCAAAACTCCCTGAAAAAAAGAAGACCAAACGAAAGAAAGCGATACAGGTCTTAATGGCACTTTTTGCCTTGATCGTCATGGTGTTGGGCGGAGGCAATTTGGTTTATATCACATTGACCCTCGGACAGATTTCATCAGCACTTCAGGTTCCTTTGGGGTTTGTCTATGCAATTGTTCCCGTATCCGGGTTGATAATCATATTTTTTTCGTTTTATAATATCAAGAAATTAAATTTTTAAAATGAGCATTGAGACCATTAGCATTCTAGTTCTTTTTCTGAGTTTTATCGGATTGCTGGCTTACGGAGTTCCGGTAGCCTACGCGATCGGTATTTCGACGACCTTGACCTTGGTTTTGAATATCGCTTTTTTACCTGCTACGACCACCGCCGCCCAGCGAATGACCACGGGAATCGATAATTTTGCGCTGCTCGCCATTCCGTTCTTTATTTTGGCGGGAGAGATCATGAATACCGGAGGAATCGCAAAACGCCTGATCGATTTCGCAAAATCCCTTATCGGAAGTCTACCTGGTGGATTGGCCTTTGTGAACATAATAGCCGCCATGCTTTTCGGTGCTATCTCTGGATCAGCAGTTGCCGCCGCATCGGCAATAGGGAGTACCCTGACCGATAAAATGGAAAAAGAGGGTTACCCAAGGGAATTCAGCGCAGCCGTAAATATTAGTTCTTCAACGACTGGGCTATTGATTCCGCCGAGCAACGTGCTCATCATTTTTGCCTTGGCCAGTGGGGGAACCGCATCGGTGGC
>QIJL01000453.1 GCA_003232435.1 Flavobacteriales bacterium
AAATGCGCAAAGCGATAGGGGAATTGGTTGAACTTTAGTCGCCTTTAGGCGAACCCAAACCCATCGGTCTTTAGCCGATGGTAGTTTAGTTCGTAGTGCCACCCCTTTGTGCGCTGGTCTATTGAATATGATAAAATATTGAGGTTATATTATTGAAAATCAGTTTTTTACATAAATATCCAATGAATTGAATTTAAATCGACGATAATTGTTAAAAGAACTGGCTTTATGAAACATTTATCTTTGATGACTCTTTTGAAAACAACATATTTACAGAGAAAAGAACACCTTTAAATGGAATTAAATAAATACAGCAAGAACGTAACGCAAGACCCGACCCAACCTGCGGCCCAGGCTATGTTGTATGCAATTGGTTTTAAGGATGAAGATTTTCATAAACCCTTGATTGGCATTGCAAGTACGGGTTATGAAGGTAACCCTTGCAATATGCATTTGAATGACCTGGCCAAATTGGTCAAAGAGGGAGTAAATTCCAAAGAAACGATCGGACTCATTTTCAACACCATCGGTATTAGTGATGGTATTTCTATGGGTACACCGGGCATGCGTTTTTCTTTGCCTTCTAGGGATATTATTGCTGATTCAATGGAGGCTGTTGTTCAAGGGATGTCTTACGACGGTCTGGTGACCGTGGTAGGCTGTGATAAGAATATGCCCGGTGCGTTGATGGCGATGTTACGCCTGAATCGCCCATCGATTTTGGTTTATGGCGGAACGATTGCATCGGGATGTCATAACAACAAGAAGTTGGATATTGTTTCGGCTTTTGAAGCTTGGGGAGAGAGGGTTGCAGGTACCATGGAAGAATCCGAGTTTAAAAGCATCATTAAGAAATCGATTCCAGGAGCCGGAGCTTGTGGCGGAATGTATACCGCGAATACGATGGCTTCGGCTATTGAGGCATTGGGTATGTCATTGCCTTACAATTCTTCGAACCCCGCGATAAGTGAAAATAAAGAAGCTGAATGCATAGCAGCAGGAAAGCAAATGCGCTTTCTTATTGAAAATGATATCAAACCTTTGGATATTGTTACGCGAAAATCGTTAGAAAATGCGATTCGTTTGGTTACGATAACCGGAGGATCTACAAATGCAGTATTGCATTTCTTGGCCATTGCCAGAGCTGCCGACATTGAATTTACCCTTCAAGATTTCCAAAAAATAAGCGATACGACGCCATTTATTGCCGATTTAAAACCAAGTGGCAAATATTTGATGGAAGACGTACACCGGGTAGGCGGTATACCTGCGGTATTGAAATATTTGCTGAAGAATGGCCTATTGCATGGCGATTGTTTGACCGTTACCGGAAAAACGCTTGCAGAGAATCTGGAAAATGTGCCTGACTTGGAAGAAGGTCAAGATGTCATCATGCCTTTGGATAAGCCTATCAAGGCAACTGGGCATTTATGCATGCTCTACGGAAACTTGGCGGAAAACGGTTCCGTTGCAAAAATTACGGGTAAGGAAGGTTTGGTGTTCAAGGGAACGGCAAAAGTCTTCAATAGCGAGTACGATGCGAATGACGGTATCCGAACCGGGTTGGTAAAAAAAGGAGATGTAGTGGTAATCCGCTATGAAGGACCAAAAGGAGGGCCGGGAATGCCCGAGATGTTAAAACCAACTGCCGCCATTATGGGTGCGGGACTCGGAAAAGAAGTAGCATTGATTACCGATGGAAGATTTTCAGGAGGTACTCATGGTTTTGTTGTAGGCCATATTTCCCCAGAAGCACAAGAAGGGGGAGCTATCGGCTTACTTGAAGATGGCGATGTAATTACCATCGATGCCGAAACGAATTCCATAAATGTGGACGTGTCTGCAGAAGAACTTGCAAAACGCAAGGAAACGTGGGTTCAACCGGAATTGAAATTCAAAAAAGGAGTCTTATACAAATATGCGCGCTCCGTTTCATCAGCAGCACAGGGTTGTGTGACTGACGAATTTTAATAAAACAAAATGGTCCTCCCCTTATTTCAAGGGGCGACGCAGCGAGAGCTGCGGGCGAGCTGTAGCTGGGCAAGGCGGAGGGGTCTCTGCGGAATATTGATTACAAGCGAAAAGGCTTATGGAAACAGTAAAAGAAAAGAAAACAGAAACTAAGTATTCAAAAAAGATACGTATTACTGGAGCCGAAGCAGTTGTACACTGTCTATTAGCAGAAGGTGTAGACTTGTTATACGGATATCCCGGAGGTGCAATTATGCCCGTTTACGATGAATTATATAAGTTTCAGGACAAATTAACGCATATTTTAGCACGTCACGAGCAGGGTGCAACCCATGCCGCTCAGGGTTATGCAAGAGTTTCTGGAAAAGTTGGAGTGGCCATGGCGACTTCTGGTCCTGGAGCTACAAATTTAGTTACCGGTTTGGCGGATGCGCAAATTGATTCGACCCCTATAGTTTGTATTACAGGTCAAGTTCCTAGACATCTTTTGGGTTCCGATGCCTTTCAAGAAACCGATATTATTGGCATTTCGACACCGGTTACCAAATGGAACCATCAAATAACCAAGGCTTCGGAAATTCCGGAAGTAATGGCGAAGGCATTTTATATTGCCAAATCAGGTAGACCGGGTCCCGTTTTGATCGATATTACCAAGAATGCCCAGTTCGATGAATTGGATTTTACCTATGAAAAATGCACGGGGGTTCGCAGTTACGATCCAGTTCCGAAACCAAACATGGATGCAATCAAGGCAGCTTCCGAATTAATAAATAATGCCAAAAAACCATTCATCGTTTTTGGGCAGGGTGTTATACTTGGAGAAGCCGAAGAAGAGTTAAAGGCCTTAGTTGAGAAAGCGGGAATCCCTGCTGCATGGACGATAATGGGCGAATCGGCGCTTCCGACAAGTCATCCATTGAATGTTGGTATGGTGGGAATGCATGGAAATTACGGACCGAATATTTTGACCAATGAATGTGATGTGTTATTGGCCATCGGTATGCGATTTGACGATCGGGTAACTGGTAGTCTTGATACCTATGCGAAGCAAGCCAAAGTAATCCATTTTGAAATAGATCCCGCAGAAATCGATAAGAACGTCAAAGTGGACGTTGCGGTTTTGGGTAATTCGAAAGAAACCATGGGTTTTTTACTTCCTTTGGTCGAAGAAAGCCGTCATGAAGATTGGCACAATGAGTTTAAGGCAAAATATAAAATAGAATTCGATACGGTTATTAAAAACGATATCCATCCGACTAAAGAAGGTTTGACAATGGGCGAAGTTATCGAAGAAATCAATTTGGCCTCGCAGCATAAGGCGGTTATCGTCACCGATGTCGGGCAACACCAAATGGTCGCTTGTCGTTATGCGAAGTTCGAACAATCTAAAAGCAATATTACCTCAGGTGGTTTAGGTACAATGGGCTTTGCCCTACCAGCGGCTATTGGCGCCAAGATGGGAGCCATGGATAGGGAGGTCGTTGCAATCATTGGAGATGGTGGCTATCAAATGACCATTCAAGAGCTGGGTGTGATTTTTCAGCACAAAATTCCCGTAAAAATCGTGGTGTTGAACAACGACCACCTGGGTATGGTACGTCAATGGCAAGAATTGTTTTTTGATAAACGATATGCGTCAACGGTAATGACGAATCCTGATTTCGTGAAGATTGCTGAAGGCTACCATATTGAAGCGAAGCGAGTTAGCGAACGTAAAGATTTGAAGAAGACAATTCAAGAAATGGTGGCATCTGACAAACCATATTTCCTTGAGGTCAAGGTGGAGAAAGAAGATAATGTGTTTCCGATGATTCCTTCAGGGGCGTCGGTTTCCGATGTCCGTTTGAAATAATATGAAGACCTGCAAGGTGTTGCCGACGCAGTCGGTCTCTTTGTAGGTCTAGGCAACAAACACTGAATAGACCTACAAGGTCGAAAAAAGACCTTGCAGGTCTAGAACAAAATGAACGATTCAAATATTCAAGACATTCCTAAAATACATTCGGAAATAGAACGGAAATCCAAAGAAATCGGATTTACGATGCCTTCCGATCTGTATATCGGAACGCTGCTGAAAACATTGATTTCCTCGAAACCAAAAGGAAGGTTTTTAGAATTGGGAACCGGTATCGGCCTAAGCCTTTCTTGGATGATCGATGGAATGGATTCGGATTCAAGGCTAATTACCGTGGATAATGATCCCGAACTTATCACAATTGCCAGACAATACTTTGGTAAGGACGATAGGGTAGAAATAGTTTATCAAGATGGCGCGGAGTGGATAAAGAACTATCAAGGAGAGAAATTCGATTTGATTTTTGCAGATGCCTGGCC
>QIJL01000233.1 GCA_003232435.1 Flavobacteriales bacterium
AGTACGCATTTAATTTTCCTAATATTTCGACATAATCTTGTGCAGTATAGACTCCCAGTCGTTGGGCGCAGTTCGAAAAGTTCTCGAAAGCGGCACCTATAAATCCGCCGGACTCTCTTAAAAAATGTGCGGGCATCACGATTTTCTTCTTCATCATTTCGGCAAAGGCCAACATCATGCCTGAAGGGTCTTCACCGAAAATGGTCTTTACAAATTCGCGATATGCCAAATGATGGCGCATCTCATCACCCGCGATAATCGTACACATCTTACTTAGAAGTGCATTTCCTTTTTTCTTGGCCATCTGGCCCACTCGTTTATGTGAGATATTGGTCGCCAATTCTTGAAATGAGGTATAAACAAAGTTCTTATAGGGGTCACGATCCGTACCGATATCAAAGCCATCCGTCAGCAAATGCTGGGTGGTTATTTCCACCTCGCGCATATTAACTCTTCCCGAGAGATACAAATATTTGTTCAGTACATCGCCATGACGGTTTTCTTCTCCCGTCCAAGCGCGTACCCATTTAGACCATCCATTTCCTTTACCATCATGCTGGTTGATGCCCTCGACATCCATAAGCCAAGATTCATAAGTTGGTAACGCCTCTTCGGTAATGGTATCCGCCACCATGGTTACCCAAAAATCATAACCAAGCTCTTTCGATTCCCCCCGAAGGGTTTCAACGGCATCCAAAAAATCATCGTTCTCTGAATCGGGTAAAAAATCGGAGGGCTGCCAAATTTCCTCAACGGGAATGAGAAAAGAATCCATAAATCCCTCAACTTGAGGCTCGATGGCCTGCATTACCTCTAACCGAATATTCTTCTCTGGCATAAAATTGAATTTTTGCAAAGTTCGTGAATTATCCAACGAAAAAACCTAAAAACAAGGCCTATTTTCAATTTCGCCCTCTTTCCTTAGGATAAAATAAATGAACAGGATCACTCTGCCATACCTCTTTGGTGTCAACATCGATAATCGACAATGGCCCCTTGAAAGCTGCACCGGTATCTATGTTCCAGACATTTGCAGCTCGTTGGGGCGTTGTCTTGCCCATATAGGTCACTGGCGTGTGGCCAATATAGATTTCGGAATAATTCTTCAATCTTTTTGGATAATACGGGCTTTCGACCATTAAATCTGAATCAAGTGAAAGTGCTGTTTCCCAAAGTGTTCTGTCCCAATAAAAAGTTTTGGTGGAATATTCGTGTTCGACCCCTTTCATGTTCGTGAAACCAGCATGTAGAAAAAGCCTGTTCTTTTCATCCAAATAATAATTCGTCAAGTTTTCATAGAACATGATATGAATATCACTTACCGATTCATCGGCATTCAAATATGAATCCATTGTAGATTGCCCGCCATGCTGCAACCACATATCGTTATCCTCGTCATCAGCAAGCCACTTTAGGCATAATTCGTCATGGTTGCCCCGAAGGAGAATACAGTGGTGGGTTTCATCAAGTTCTATCAAAAAATCTACGGTCTCTACGGCCTCGCTCCAACCGTCGACATAATCTCCCAAGAAGATCAATTTATCGGCACTTGTTACCTTCGCACGTTCAAAAACTTGCTTCAATGCTCTCAAACCTGAGTGAACGTCACCTACTACCAAAGTTCTTTGCGGAATCATTGTGCAAAAATCGCGATTAACGCGACAATAACAATGATAAATAGTACCAAAAAGAATATTTTCCAAAACGAATAAGGTCGGGTACCACTAAGCTGACCTGTTTGACCATTGATATAGAAGTGATATTCCCTGCCGTTAAATCGATATGCACTGATATACATCGGCAATAAAATATGTTTAAAGGTCTCGTCGGAAAGCTTGATATCGGCATGATGTATTCGCTGGGTATCCCCCCCAATGTCTCTTCGGATGATATTATAAGCAATATCCTTGGCCGTTTGAAAAGAACGATGATGCCCTTCTTTCAATGAGATTGTATATTTTTCGGTAACGAAGCCGGATAAATACTTGGAATTGAACCCGGCCAATTCCTCTAAGTTCCAAAAAGATACGGCCTGCGGAATTTCTCGTCGTTTTTTATCGGAAGCATTGATCAAAATATCATCGGCAAACCCATTTATAGAACCAGATGCGGGGTGCCATCTTGTTTTTCTTACCTGTCTAGCCTGCACGCCGTTTTTTGTTTTGATGCGTTGCGTCTCATAATAATATTCGCCTCGTTGCCCCTGGTACTGAGCATAAATTTTAGCATCGAATGTCCAATGGGGAATGTAGAGTCCGTGCAAACCTTCCGGATCCAATGCGGCTCTTTTAAGATTATTCGGGGCGAACCAGATTCCGTTGACCCAGTTTTTGAAAATACCCTGGGCCTTTTTTGAATCTAGCTGAAAGGGCACTAGGGCACCCGGCAAGATCCATCCTTCTTGCTCAACATCCTCTTTGATCAAAGGCTCGCTGCAGTATACGCAATGTAACGATTTGAAGTTTTCTTCGGTATATTGATTGGCCCCACAATTTTTGCAATGCAGAAGATCGATGGTCTCTGTATAGGCATTGTCGCCTACGACCTTAAGATAGTGTTGTAATTCCAATTCCTCGAAACTACTCTTCGACTCTTCGATAAATTCTTCGTAACCACAGTATTCACATTTGATCTGATGCGAACCAGGTTTGAATTTTAGCTCGGCACCGCAACTGGCGCAGGCCTTTTTACTTTCTGATTTTTTGATAGTATCCATAATGTCATTTCGTCCCTGCCTGCCGGCAGGTTAGCTCAGGATAAACTTTGGCGGGAATTTTTAAAAAGGCATGAAAACCAACATATAGCGTAGTGGCACATCGACAATGTTTGGTGTAATCTTCATAGAGATTCCTCCTACGTCGGAATGACAATTAGTTAGTAGGCAATGGTGGCGGAGTGCTCCCGCCCAAGAACGCCTTTAATTCTTCAACATCTTTCAAGGCGACCCAAGAAGACAGCCCTTGCTTCCAGACCAAAGTATCTTTGTTTATCGTACGATTGGCGAAAAGCTCCTGTAGTCTTTCAATAGTTACAGGCCCCTGCTGCTGCCCATTGACCGCAAAATGGTACATGGCCTGGGTCGGCATCGGAGGCGGTACGGCAGTTCCCGCTTGTGCCGCCGATTGTTGCCCTAAACCGGGGTTCATCATCGAGCCCATTTGTTGCGCCAAAACAAAACCCATGCCCATGCCCATGCCCGCACCTGCAGTTCCGCCTTCGTTTTTGGCGGCTTCTTCCATCGCTTTTGCAGCTTTGAACTGGGCGAGTTTGGTCATATCCAATTTATCTAATCGGCTGTATTCAAAGATTTCCTTTTTGAGTTCTTCGGGCATCGATACATTTTCGATATAGAACTTCTCTAATTCGATACCGACTCTACCGAACTCCGGTTGCATTACCTCTTGGCAGGTTTCGGAAAGTTCGGTGGTGTTGGCAGCATAAAGCTCGATTGGTAGATTGGCCTCGCCTATCGTATTCGTAAATCGGGTAACAATCAAACTTTTTAGGTGTTCGTTGACCTCGTAATTCGTGAAGTTGCCATCAGTACCTACTACATTGACCACGAATTTTCCTGAATCTTGAATTCGGAAACTATAAGTACCAAAAGCGCGAATTTCGACCATTCCGAATCGTTCATCGCTAAGTATGAACGGATTCTTAGTACCCCATTTCTCATCAAGAAACAAGCGCGTATTCACAAAATATACCTCTGCCTTGAAAGGGCTATTAAATCCGTACTTCCACCCCTTTAGCGTTGTCAAAACCGGTAGGTTCTTGGTGTTTAGTGTATAAGTGCCTGGTTTAAAAACGTCGGCCAATTGCCCTTCACTAACAAAAACGACCTCTTGGCCTTCTCTCACGACTAGTTGGGCACCATTCTTTATTTCGTTCTGATATCGCTCAAAACGATGTACGATGGTGTCGTTGGTATCGTCAAGCCATTCGACAATATCGATAAATTCGTGACTGAGTTTCTTCTTTATTTCATCAAACAGATTCATAGTGTTTCTAGTTTTAGATATTTGGATACATTAGTGTCCGATAAAAGATACAAGACCGCTACGCTATAAGACGTAAGAATCAAGACTTAATCGTAACTATCAGACCCGCCCGAATGACTTGGTCGGGCGGGTAAACAATGCTTTAAATAGTGATAAATTTTACTGGAAAAGTAAATTTAAAAAAGCGAAAAAGCAAGGTGCGTCCTTTTCAAAATCACTCGATCTATTGCTGCATATGGTTTTCAGGCATTGAACTCGTCTTGAGTTTTTCTTTTACCTACGATTTTCACAT
>QIJL01000566.1 GCA_003232435.1 Flavobacteriales bacterium
TTTCGCAAGAATTCCACAATGAACGCGCTATTTATCTAGCCGAAAAAAAAGGGTTGAAAGCAATAGGATTCAATGCAAAGGATGTTACTGGAAAGCAGGGAGCCAAAGTGCGATTTCGCGAATACTTTGCCCGTGTTAAAGTATTTTTAGACCTGATATCAAACACACAGCCGAAGTTCTTCGGAGAAAGAATAGAAATCAAATAATAAAAATCTTGAAACGGAAATTTTGTATTTTGCCCTACCCGGAACTGCGAAAAAGCAGTTCCGACCTCTCCCAAGCCTGCCTGCCGGCAAGCAGGCCGGATGCAGAGTCTGGGAGAATTTTAGATTAAATATTTTTAGAAATAACTAGCCAAGGCGACCGATAATGAACTCATTCAAAACACTACTTAAAAACCTTGGGCCGGGCCTTCTATTTGCAAGTATGGCAATAGGCACTTCTCATCTGGTGTTATCTACCAAGGCGGGTGCACAGTACGGGTGGATCATGGTCATACCGATAATTCTAGCGAATGTCTTTAAATATCCCTTCTTTGAATTCGGCGTTCGCTACACGAATATCACGAACAAGACCTTGATAGAAGGGTATTTGAATCGGGGAAAGGGATATCTCTGGTTCTATGCTTGCATTACTCTGGTTACGACCTTTACTATTTTGGCCGCCCTTTATACCGTGACGGCCGGTCTCTTTATCAACCTTTTTAAGGTGTCGGATGTCTCAATAAGCATAATCGCCTTAGGGCTATTCATTTTTATAAGTTCGTTGCTTATTATTGGCAAATATCGATTTCTCGAGACATCGCTCAAGTTCGTCATCACTATTTTATTCGTCGCCCTTATCGTAACAACCGCGCTAGTTATCTTCCGCGGACAGGTAGCAGAGGTTGAAGGTTTCACTCCCACCCCGATTTTCAACGAGGTCGGAATTTTGTTTTTAATAGGATTAATGGGATGGATGCCAACCACTGTTGAGGCTTCCAGTTGGGTAAGTCTGTGGAGTCTTGAAAAATGGAAGACTCAAAAACAAAAGCCCTCACTTCAGGAATCTTTGCAAGAATTCAATATCGGCTACATCATGACAGCGGTTTTGGCCGTTTTCTTCTTAACAATCGGGTGTATGACGCTCTACGGAACAACTGAGTGGTAATGCCATTACTTTTGCAGATCAAGTGGTGAATTTATTTACCACGCATATTGGTCCTTGGGCCTATCTTTTTATTGCGATTTCCGCCTTTGCAACAATGTTCAGTACATGTATGACCGCCCATGATGCCGTAACCAGAGTAGCACTTGACATAATCGATCTTTTGAATACTAAGGTGAAAATGACCGGAAAGAAAGGTTATTACGCCACGGGGATTATTGTTTTAGCACTTGTCAATTTTGTCGTTGTCACCGCATTTTCGGCCAACATGGGCCAATTGGTAGCTTTGGCCACTTTTGTCTCTTTCGTTGTCGCTCCGATAATAGGGTATATGAATCTGAAAAACGTGACGAGCGAAGATTTGCCCAAAAAATATCATCCTAAAAAAGCACTTCAAATACTAACCTACGCCGGAATCGTTTTCTTATCGGTCTTTTCTTTATTGTACTTCTGGACGGTAGTTTTTTAACGGCCCTGTAATACCAAATTCAGGGAATAAGAAATCAACCTATTCCAAAATCCTTTAAAAAGCGTTTAATAATGGCTTACTGATTGATTTCGTCGAAGTTCGAAACAATAATCAACGATCTTTCGTTTTGTTGGTGCAAGAAATCTAAGCAATAGACACCATTTTTACAGTTGTTGACCAAGCGTTCTTCACCATACCCCAAAGCACCTACAATATTCTCGGAAGGCACCCCATTTGCGATCAGGTAACCTTTTATCGTATCGGCCCGTTCTTGGGAAAGTTTTTTGTTCGAGCTATTGCTTCCCCTACTATCGGTATGCGATTCTATGCGCAATTTCATTTCAGGGAAATTCTGCACCGCTGTTACCACTTTATCAAGTTCCAAAGCAATATCAGAGGTAATTAGGCTTTTTCCTTTTACAAAGAAAAAATCTTTCATCTTTATGGTCGCTTTATCCTCCCTCTCTTCAATAACGTCATCTAAATAAGCCAATTCTATGTTCAACGGGTTATTTGCAAGTTCATCGATTTCAGTCTTGCCGAATTCTTTATAATAAGACCCGAACATTTCCTTGTTTATCTGTAGGGTCGTATTCGCCCGCCAAGGTACTTCCAATTGAAATGAGCCATCCGCCCTTGTCTTTATTTCCTTTATGACACTTCCTTCCTCAGCTATTAAACGCACGGAGGCCTCCGGAATAAAATCCCCGTTTTTAGCCCTGGTCACTTGACCCCTAAAAGATAAGGTCTTCAGCCCCGGTGTACCTGTGACCTTAAACCCATAAATATCGTCTTTGCCTTTGCCACCCGTCTTGTTCGAAGCATAATATCCTATAAACCCTTCATCTCCATTTTCCTTTATGATAAATCCGAAGTCATCTGAAACCGAATTGATTCCCTTGCCCAAGTTTACGGGAACTCCGAAGGTATTGTCTGAATGAACATTTGCCTTGTAAATATCCATGCCGCCGAAACCATAAAAAATATCGGATGAAAAATAAAGGCTACTGTTAAAAATATAGGGGGCTATCTCATTGCCAGGGGTATTAATACGTGGGCCCAAATTAATGGGTTCTGACATAATCTGGCCATTAGTCGTATTGACCACATAAATGTCGGTCCCGCCATAGCCATCTTGAAAATTTGCGGAAAAATATAATTTTTCGCCGACTGCATCATAATAAGGGTAATAAAACGAAGTGCTCAGATCTTTCAACAAAAATCTAAAAAAACCATTGTCATATACCATGCCGATCGCCAATGAGTTTTTTCCCTTTTCATCAAAAGAAAGTTGGCCCTTTTCCGAATTTGAAAGCACATAAAAAATGCGTTTTAGTTCTTCGGAATAAAAAGGAGTCGATTTATGAAACTTCGTTTCAGGGGCTCCCTGGAAACGATCGGGGTTCAAAATATTGCCATTTCTTGAAACCTTGGCCACGAAAAGGTCAAGATATGACTCTCCAGAAGGTTCATAGATTTTTTTCGATTTGGCACTTCTACTCGAACTAAAAAGCAATTTATCGTTATAGAAAGCAGGAGAAAAATCGGCTTGCGGACTATTACCATCCAAATTAAATATAAAAAAACCCGATCCTTCACCCAAATTCGAATCTAAAAGTTCGTAGTTGAAGTCGGCATTTTCGACCAATTCATTGGTCAATGATCCACTTTTCGATTTTAAAAAGGCCCGAACACGTTCTCGCTCTGAAGTCTTCGCCAAGCTCTGCAACATATTGTTGAAGCGATGGTCCGACATAATGGTGTCCCTTTTATTTATATCAAGATAAATCTTGACCGCCTTGTTGTAATCGCCCGTTTTAAAATAAGAATCGGCCAAGTTCAAAGATTGGGCATTGGTGATCAATCGGCCATCTCGCATCTGTTTTTGATATTCCCTGATAGCGGCGTCATAGGCATAGCTATAGAAATAAGCGTCTCCACGCGACATCTTTTCGTCTTGTCCAAAAGAAGACCAGACGAAGAAAGACATAAATAAAATGATACTCACTTTACGCATAAAACTGCTATTGAACTGGTTTAAACTTTCTCTTTTACCTACAAATATCACATTTTGCACCCATATTTCGCCATTTTTGATCACCGTAGCCCTGCTATTCTGATAAAAAATGACTTCATCTGGGCACAAAAGCCGATATTTTCGGTTCCAAACAAAAAGTTTAAACCAGTTCATTTAGAAAAATCTTGGCGTATCTATCTGCTTTGGTTTGCCCTTTAACTTCGGATCTTTACTACTGCCGCCTCCACCTTTCCCAAGATAAAATTTTAATATTACTTCGTGCGAGCCGTTATTGAATTCCCCTAAAGGATTCGTATTGTAATCGTATGAATATCCCAAAAACATGCCGCTGCTTATCTGGAAGCCCGCTAGGCCGCTTATGGCATTATCCAACCGGTAGGAAGCACCCAATGTAAAACGATCGTTGATCAAAAAATTTCCTGAAATATTCATATTGACCGGGGCACCGCCGATCAAATTCGCCATAACGGCAGGTTTGAACTTCAAACTTTCCGATAGATCAAAAACATAACCACCGATAAAATTAAATTGAACCTTATCCTCTACAATGGTCGCCACATCATCGTTGTATATGCCATCGGTCAAAAAATTGGGTATGGAAACTCCCAGATACCAAATATCATCTTCGTACAAAAACATTCCCGCCCCAATGGTCGGATAAAACCTGTTTATCGTCTCTCCGTTCAAAATGGGCTCTCCCGGGTTTTTAAAGGTACCCTTGGCAAAATCAACATTCAGAAACGAACCCCCGGCATCCATACCAAAGGATAGTTTTGCATTCTCTGAAACATTGAATTGATACGAATAGGCCAGATCTACATAGGTCTGCGTAGAGGGCCCCAGCTGATCGCTGATTACATTGAACCCTAGGCCCATTTTCTCATTGGATAGCGGAATATTGGTTCCAAACCGAATCGTTCTGGGGGCACCTGGTATATCGAGCCATTGTGCACGATAAAGCCCGGTAATTTCGGGGGCTTCGGTCGTGCCGACATAGGCAGGGTTGAAACTGCCGATATTGTACATGTATTGCGTATACTGCGGTTCTTTTTGTGCGTGGCCAATTTGTACGGCACCAAGTGCCATGACCATTGTTAAAAAGATATATTTATATATGAAATTGCGCTTCTTGCTGTAGGCCATTAGTACGATATCATCTTATAAGCTGGATCCAGCCTTTTTTGGTTTGAGGACCTTCACCCACATTTATGTTCATGATATAAAAATAAGTGCCATCCGGGGCTTCCTTACCTTTCCAAGAACCATCCCATACTTCTGCCTCGGTCATATTATTTCCTTCGAAGACCAGATTTCCATAACGATTAAAAATCTGGACGTTATAACTTATGTCGATAGTCTGTTGTGTTTCCGAATCGACAAGGTTGATTTCCAGAAAATCATTGGTGCCATCAGCGTTTGGGGAAAATTGATTATATAAAAATCCGACTTCGGCGGGGTTTGGCAAACTTACGTTTACCGTAACTGTCATTTCATTGTTATCAGGATTGGCATCTGCCGGGAAAGACCGTATGATTTTCGCCGTATTCGTAAAAGTACCCTCTAAAGGAACATTCACCACAATCGTCAATTCTGCCTGTTGACTTATCCCCAAGGATTCAATCGTCCATATTCCGGAAGTAAGATTATATTCCGTTCC
>QIJL01000495.1 GCA_003232435.1 Flavobacteriales bacterium
CGGAATGACAAGAGAGGGGGCTGAATAGTTACACTATTTTTAGTGGACACTAGTGATAAATCTTTGTTAAATGGTTGTATATACAACTTATATTTCATATTCTTAGAACATGAAAAAGTATCCGAACATAGGGTCATTTGATCCGCGGGAATGTCTCTCTGGCAGAATAAGTAGAATCCATAGGCTGACTGCCAATGTTTTTAGAAAGCATATTGCACCATTTGATGTGACTAACAGTCAGTTGACCTTACTTTTTATCCTTTCAAAAAATACGGGATTGACGCAAAAACAACTGACCGATATTGCCAAATTAGAGAAATCCTCCTTGAACAGAAACCTAAAGCGGTTGCTAGATCAGAAATACCTTGACAAAAAGAACTTCCCACAAATAGAAATAACGGAAAAAGGTAAAAAATTGGTCGATGCCATAATTCCGGAATGGGAAAAGGCCATGGCGGAAATAAGGGAAGTCATCGGACAAGACGGAGAATCGTCAATCAACCAAATTCATCAAAAATTAGCAAATAAATAATGGGTTTACAAATCGCATATCATCTGCTTAATCTTGCTGTTCTTGTTTTAGTGTGTGCAATAGCTTTCAAAGGCATCAACGGTGCTTTTGGCAATACGTCAAAGGCAAAAAGAAAAAAAACACTGCTTGTCTTGTTTTTGGTCTTATGGCAAGCATATATTTTCGCATTGGGCCAAACGGATATCCTTAATAGTTTTGAGTTGCCGCCCCGATTCGTTATTTTACTTATTCTTCCTGCTTTTTTGTTCACGGGAATTTTCATCTACAAAAATCGAAACAATTCTTGGCTTCGACAGATTCCGAAAAGCTGGTTGGTTTATATGCAAGGGTTTCGCATCATCGTGGAAACACTTTTTGTTTTTGCCGCGGCCCGAGGTATTCTGCACCCG
The DNA here is from genome assembly GCA_003232435.1 of Flavobacteriales bacterium. Lineage (GTDB taxonomy): Bacteria > Bacteroidota > Bacteroidia > Flavobacteriales > Flavobacteriaceae > Aurantibacter_A. The sequence goes on from QIJL01000495.1 coordinate 922, forward strand.
AATGTGACGATAGAGGGTTACAATTATGACATAATCATCGGTATTACAGCTCCGATCGTTGCTTTTTTGGCTTTCGGAAAAAAAGTAATCTCCGAAAAAACAGTCATTGCTTGGAATTATCTCGGGTTATTGGTGCTGGCGAGTGTTATCTTTGTATTTCTGACTACCACTTTTTTTCCCGGGCTCTATGGAAGCACCTCAGATTTGATGCCCATGGAATTTACGAATTACCCTTATACCCTGATAGCAGGTTTTTTAATGCCAGTGGCGGTATTTATGCATATTTTAAGCATTGTACAATTAAATTATCTTTTTGAAACCGATGAACAAGTTAAAGAACCAGTAAAATCAGTTTAAGCCTCCAAAATAATACTCGTTCTGGTCGTACCATATTGGGCGATACTTTCCAAAAAGGAGATGAGGTGCCTGTTATTTTTAAAATAGCCCAAAATGCATAGACAGTCATCTCCCGTGATACGATCACAACTCTGTACTTCTTCCATATTCCGTATTTGTTTTTGGGCGTGATGAGTACCGTTGGCACCCTGATGTATTACTAAAGTGATATAGGCCTTGGTTTCAATACCCAACTTTTCATGATTGACTTTTAGGGAATAGCCTTCTATAATACCTTCATCTTCCAATTGCCTGACGCGCTTGCCGATGGCAGGGGCCGATAGCCCTACTTCCTTTCCGATGTTCGCAAAACTCTCTCGGGCGTTGATTTGCAGCATTTCAAGTATTCTTGTATCTAATTCATCCATTTTGAAACGTAATTTTATTTGCATTAAAAAGAATTAATCGAAATCAAAAATACATAAACTAATTCGATTACAAGCTATAATTTGATAAATACGCTCTAAATTTGCTTTATGAATCTAAAAAACGGACAGTTATGAATTTCAATCTAACAGCATCAAAAAGACAGGAGATATTAACGGCAGTTACTAATGAACTGGAAACGGTTTACAACAATCCTGACGAGGTGGTCGTAAGTAAGGAATTCAATGTGGAGCGGATTCACGAAATGGTCAACGCCTTCAGTTTTGAGGAATCGAACGATCCAGAGGAAGTGCTACTGCACGTTATTGAAGGTATCAAGGAGCATAGTGTACATATTACACACCCTTCTTATTTCGGATTGTTCAATCCTCGGGCCAATTTTCCATCAGCGATGGCGGATGTCATCAATTCGTATTTAAACATCAATGTGGCCGGATGGGGACATGCCCCTTATGCCTGTGAAATCGAGCGTCTCGTTATTAAAGAGTTCGGTAGCAAGTTCGGTTACAAAGACGATGCAATAGACGGCACATTTTGTACCGGGGGCGCAGAATCTAACTTGACCGCGGTTTTATGTGCGCTAAACAGACACTTTCCCGCAATGGCGGAAGATGGTCTTTTGGGTCTTACAAAGAAACCTATTATCTATTGTTCTTTAGAGTCGCATCATTCGATTGAAAAAGCGGCCAAAGTCGTTGGCCTAGGTAAATCTTCGGTAAGGTCCGTTGCCGTTGAGCAAGACCTACAAATGAATATAACTGCCCTGATCGGTCAAATTGAGGGTGATCTTGAAAACGGATTCCATCCGCTGATGGTGGTCGGTACAGCTGGGACTACCGGAGTAGGGGCAATCGATGATCTGTTGGAAATCGCGGAGATATGCGAAAAGTATGGACTTTGGTTCCATGTGGATGCCGCTTATGGGGGTGCGGCCATCCTTACCCATTTAAAACATCAATTTAAAGGAATCGAAAAAAGCGATTCCATTACCTTGGATCTACACAAATGGTTTTCGGTACCCATGGCTACGAGTCTTTACCTAACCAGTGATACGTCCATCCTACATAAGACATTTAACGTCAAAACGGATTATATGCCGGCCGATGGCGATCAGGTAGAAAGAATCGATTCCTATATTCATTCGATGCAATGGTCGCGGCGTTTTATTGGTTTGAAAATATACCTGCCGTTGGCTGTTTTTGGCTGGGAAGGATATACCAAGACCATTTCGCACCAAATTGAAATGGGAGACGTACTGCGATCTTTGTTGGAGGAAAATGGATGGATCGTAAAAAACCGAACAGACTTGCCAATCGTTTGTTTTACTCACCCCGATTTACTGGAAAATAAGGAAATGGTTCAACAATTAGTCGACGATTTAATCTATTCTGGGGAAACCTGGCTGTCGGCCTATCCTATTAACGGCGAATTGACCCTGAGGGCCTGTATTACTAATTATGATACTCAAATGGAAGACTTGATTAATTTCACGAACTTGTTGTCAACTTACAAAGAGAAACTTGACGAGCAGATTTGTTGCTGAGGGGGTAAAGACAGCCTTAATAAGTAAATGTAAATAGTGCGAAAGATGAAAATATTAATTGTTGGAGGCAATGGAACGATTGGCAAAAAAGTGGCCGATTATTTTTCTCAAAAAGATGAGGTAGTAATTGCTGGAAGAAATAGCGGCGATGTCAATGTAAACATCACGAGCATTGATTCTATTAAACAGATGTTCAAAAGCATTGGCCAGCTCGATGCAATCGTTGCCATTGCCGGGGAGGCAAAATGGGCACCTTTCGATGAAATGTCGGAAGCAGATTTTCAAATTGGACTTAATAGTAAATTAATGGGACAGGTGAATCTGGTGCGTGTCGGCAAGGATTATTTAAGGCCCAATGGTTCCATTACGTTAACCACTGGAATTCTTGCCGATGATCCCGTGGTAAAGACCTCGAGTGCCGCCATGGTCAACGGGGCCATACATAGTTTTGTAAAGGCTGTACAGTTGGAAATGGAAAATGGCATTCGAATTAACGTTGTCTCCCCTGGCCTAGTCGAGGATGCGGTGGAAAAATACCGAGACTATTTTCCAGGGCACAATGCCATTTCGATGGAAAAGGCACTGAGTGGATACATTAAAAGTGTGGAAGGAAAAATTACTGGAGAAATAGTGCGGTTGTACGATTAGGTATTAGGCAGTTGCTAAGGACTTCACTAAGGTTTCAAGACCGATAAATTTAAAAACTATGCTAGAATTAAGACGAAACTGCGAAAATTGCAATAAACCATTGTCGCCAGAAAGCACAGAGGCGATGATCTGTACGTATGAATGTACCTTTTGTTCGGAATGTGTTTCCGATGTACTTCATAATGTTTGTCCGAATTGTTCTGGCGGGTTTGAAAAACGCCCTATCAGGCCGAAGAACGAATTGAAACAAAATCCCACGACTTCAAAAGTAGTTTTAAAACCCGTTGATTTGTAAAAATTTAAAAAAAGGTTAAATGCCTATATAAATATTCCACCCAATGAGAGATAATATCCACCCAATGAGAGATAATATCTAAAATTTAGTAGGCTCTTTTAAGCAAAACCGGCTACCTTGAAACACTACCGCCTTTAAACTTTGTCGGGATAAGGATGTTCCCATGGTTCCCGATATTTGCGTTCAAGCAATTTGGTGGCTTATCGTCGACGCAGCTCATCGTTTTAGGGTCATACACCAAAGCCCGCCCCAATTCCATCGACATATTGGCCAAGATACAGCTGGCTGTCGAAATATGGCCTTCTTGTATATTCGCAACGGGCCGGGTTCCATTATCTATGGCAGTGATAAAATCAAGCATATGGGCCCTTGTTGCCGGAGCGGCGTGCAGTTCAATGTCTTTTTCGCTTAAGTCTTCCGGATATTTTTCACGTTCATATAACACATCTTTATGAATCTTTTCCCCAGCTCCATGTGGAACAAAATCATATTTCTGAACGCTGCCGGACAAAGTGCCTTTTTCTCCATACAACTTAAAAGACCATGGATATTCAGGATCCGCGGGAGTACCCCAAGAACGATGCTTCCAAATGCAATTGAGTTCATCAAATTCAAAAATAGCCGTTTGCGTATCCGAGATATTCGCCTTGGCATCCTTCTGCATGTAAATGCCTCCGGTAGAACTAATGCGTTTTGGCCAACCTAGATCCAACATCCAACGCACGGTATCCAACATGTGTACACACATGTCGCCGACGATTCCATTTCCGTATTCCATGAAAGCCCTCCATCTTCTATGTGGTACACCATCAAATTCTCGCAGAGGTGCAGGACCTGTCCATTGATCATAGTCAAAGTAGTCTGGCACCTCTACTACAGGTCGGTTTCCTTTGTCGCGCATGTGATAGTAGCAGCAAATTTCTATATGTGAGACTTTACCCAGAAGTCCGGCATCCACAATGTTTTTTTTAGCCTCTACCAAATGGGGCGTGCTCTTTCGTTGTGTTCCTACTTGAATGACCTTGTTATATTTTTTGGCAGCTGCAACAAGGGCTTCCCCTTCAATAACATCGACACTAATAGGTTTTTGCAGATATACATGTGCTCCTGATCTCAGGGCTTCGATACCCTGTAGGGCATGCCAATGATCCGGAGAGCCGATCAATACGATATCCAGATCTTTTTCTGCCAGCATCTTTCGATAATTACCGTACGTTTTGGGCTTTCTGCCCGAAGGCTGTCTTTGCTTGACTAAGCCCGCGGCTTCCGATAGCATATTTTTATCTACATCACAAAGGGAAACGACATCGATATTGGCAACTTGGATAAGTCTGAACAGATCGCTTTTTCCATACCAGCCTGTACCTATCAAACCGACCCGCCAAGGCTTATCTTTTGGGCCGTATTCAAGCCCGTAGGCCCCTAATGATGTCAGGGCAAGAGCAGCGGTAGTACCTTTTATGAAATTTCTACGAGCGAGCGTATTTTTTTTGATTTCCATGTTTCCTAAAGCTTGGATTATACACTTGAATTCGGCTTCTCAAAGTACGGTTTTTCAATGAAATATCGGTTCTGAAATTCAGTCGGAATTCTAATTTCACAAAATCTTGGCGATCGACAGATTACAAAGTACTATTTTAGTCTTTCTATAAATTGGACAATGAACAGCTGTACTTTGAAAAAAAACACCTACACCACAATAATGGTCTTCATGCTTTTGTTGTTGGCCTCCTGTAAAGAAATTTCTTCCCAGAATCAGAAT
>QIJL01000081.1 GCA_003232435.1 Flavobacteriales bacterium
GCCCGCCGTGGAGACGGGGCAATCCCTGCTTCCTCCGCAAAACGTGCCTGCGACGGCGCCTACGATTTTCCCGCCTCAAAATACCCTGGGAAATGCACCAAAAGCTTCTGGTTTTTGGTCTTGGTTAAGTTTGGTCTTAGGTTTAGGCTGGGCGGTGACCTTGATTTTTTGGTGGGGATCACGGCAAAGAACAAATACCGCTGCAAAGCCTGGCACAGCGGAAGCAGTAAAACCTGATTTTGGCCCCATCAAAAAAGAACTCAAAAGAGCCTGTTTAAAAAATGACGCAGGGGCGACAAAAGAAGCCTTGTTGTCTTGGGCGCGTCTGCGCTGGCCTGCACGCCCCGCAAGTTTGGGCGAAATCCGAAATAAAGTGCCCTCGGCCCTGGCGGATGAAATCGCAAAGCTGAATACCGTGCTCTATCGCCCCGGTGAAGCCGCCTGGGATACAGGGGCGGTGCTTTGGCATGTGTTTGAAAAAGCAGATGCAGGCAAAGCAGATCAAAAATCAAGAAAAACCGAGGCCTTGGCCCCGATGGTGCCGTGAAAAAAGGTTTTGTTTGGAGGGTTTGAAGAGACTCAAATTTATTTGCATCAAGCTGAAGAGGTTTCTTTTATTGCACGCAATGTTATCATATGATAGACTTATCTAGTAGAGGCGGCATTCAGTCGTGGCAGCATCGGAACAATGGAAAATCACTCTCTTTTTCAAGAAATTCTTCGACCATTGGGAACCTCGTTATGATGTTGTTCCCAGAAAATCGAACGTAGAGGCGCTGATTGATTTGGGTTTAACACCTAATCAAAGAAAAAAAGTTATTTTAGCTCTAAAAGCAGGTGACTACTTCTCAGGGCCAACACAAGAAAGAGATCAAGCCCATTTTGGAGAAGGCGAGATCTGGGAATTTGGCGTAGATTCAAATGGTGTAAGTATATACATAAAACTAAAGATCCAAGAATCAAAAGATCGGGTTCTTATGGCGAAATGTCTCTCATTTCACAGAGCCAAGTGGATTATTAACTATCCATATAAGGAGAATCATTAAAATGTCGTTTTCGTCTCATACTAAAGCTGTCGCGATTTGCCCAATTTGTGAGCAAGAAGGGTCAATTGAGATAGGAAGACAAGTTGAAACACTCAAAATTCGAGGTAAAGCCATTCAAATTGAGGCATATCTTGAACGATGTACGATTTGTAACGAAACCTTTGCGACAACTGAGGATGAAGAAAAGAATATTCAAACTGCCTATCGTTTGTACAGACAAGAAGCAAAACTCCTTCAGCCTGAGGAAATCAGTAAAATCCGCACAAAGTATGGACTTTCCCAGAAAGCTTTTGCCCGTCTTTTAGGGTGGGGTGAGATTACTTTACATCGATATGAATCCGGAGCTTTGCAAGATGAGGTTCACAACGATTTGCTGTTGCTGCTCGATAACCCTAATAATTTTTCCACGATATTTGAGAAAAACAGGAATCGAATGACGGCCAAGCAGGTTCAAAAAATTCAAGAAAAATTGTCCGAGCTTTTGCAGCTACCAGCGGTGCTGGCAACTTCAACACTTATTCCGCCGCCGATGTCCTCTGGTTTTGTTTTTGATAAATGGAAGCATTTTTTAGAGCAAGATCCTTATTTTTATGAAGGGACAACGAATCAACCCCAAAATAAAAATATTCAAGAAATGAAGCCCCCAACTTTATTATCTCTTGTCGCCTAGGTTAACGATGAACCCACCTTTAGATATTCTTGACTACCAAGTCGTTGAAATTTCAGTAAAACCAAATTTAGATTTTAAGCCGGATCTTCAATCCGTTCCCGTTTTTAATGTTTCGACATCGACAGATTCCCCTTCTACTAAAACTGCGCCAATGATCCGTCTCACCATGACTATAAAGCAGCAGAAAAAGGCCTCCTCTAACCAAGCTTATAATCTTAAATTGATTATCGAAGGTTTATTTTCTTATCAGCAAAATATAGGGCGCGAACAGTTAGAGGAGTTATTACGACTAAATGCTAATTCAATTCTTTATGGTTTGGCTAGAGCTGTCGTTTCACAAACTACAGCGACAATGACGAACGGGAAAATTTTGTTGCCAACCGTAAATTTCTATGCGGCTCGAAAAAAAAAGGGTTCTCAAAAAAAAAGTCACAATAGATTTATACCTTGAAAGAGGTGGTCCTACTTTGTAGTACCACCTCTAAGAACTCAAGGAATACCCTCAAAGTTTTGTAAAAGATTCTCATGTGATCTTTTATCGTATCAAGAGATAAAAGCAGCTCCCATTCGGGTCTCAATATATCATCAGTTATTAAATTTATCGGAGTAATCCCATAATGGCTGGTAAAACTCCTGCACTCACTCTAAGTGTACGTTTTATTAGCTTTCTCCTTAATATCGGGAAACTTAAAAATACAATCGCTAGACATCTCCTCTGGAAATTGACCAAAGACCTAAATCTGTCACACTCCTAAATTGAACCTAAGCCTTGAATTTCAAATCACCCTATGAGATTATCCTCATAAAAGTAAACACAATATCCAAACCTTTTTCGCTAAAACCTAGACCACAAGGCTGCAGGATTAAGCATTTAATCACACCCAATGCGGTAACCTGTGCTCCGTGCGTTTAGGATAAATGCTTCACCAAGAAAATATAACAAAAATTCATGGGCTTACAAAATGAACCATCGACCTTCCCATCTAAAAAGGATTGATCGTTTCCGAAAGCAAACCGTATACTCTTCACCTTTTTTAACAATTTTTTTTCTTCAGCTACTCTTCCTTCTTCCTGGATGCATAACGATCATATCTCAGACGGAAGACCAAGATTCCCATCAGGAGTATATATTTCAGAAACCGAAAAATAGAAATTTAGCAGTTTTCGTGCATGGATTTAAAGGGAACCCTACCTCAACTTGGGGGAGTTTGCCTAAGCTGATAAAAAATGACAAAGAACTTAAAGATTTTGACCTCCTTTTTTGGGGTTACCCAAGCCACCTATTCAAACAAAATGTAAATATAAATACGATTGGTCGATATCTGAAGACAGAAATTGATCACACACCACAACCCTACGACAGAATTGTGTTAATTGGACACAGTATTGGAGGATTGGTTATACGCGCCTACATCGTGGACGCTTTGCTAAATGAAAAAGGAAATGATTTAAAAAATATAGATGCCATTTTGCTATTCGGAACCCCGAATGATGGACTTGAAGTCGCCCGTTATGTTCCAGAGTTTGTAAATGATCAAATCGCTGATATTAGGGTGGTTAGCGATTTGATCATTCAACTGAGACAAGTTTGGGTCAAAAGAGTCATAAATGCCGAACAAAATGATAACCACCATAGAAAAATTCCAACATTAGCGATTTCAGGTATTGAAGACAAGTTTGTCCCAGAAGCCAGTGCCAAGAGTTATTTCAAAAATACCGCGACGACAAAGGGCAACCACATCTCTATGGTTAAACCTAAAGATACCCAACACCCAACTTATAGAATTATAAAGAAGCGTTTACTTGCTGTTAAAAGCCCACCGTCAATTCCTGCCCAACTTCCTAAAAAAAATTTACGGGAAGTAGCCGGAACCCGACCGGCCAGAAATATCCGCGACCTCGTAGGGACATGGCAATTTACAAAATCTACCACTACAACAGGAAAAACCAATAAATTACCAAAATCTTTAGTCGACATGGGATTTGTTTTCAGAAAAGACGGAACCTATGATTTCCATAACTATTTTGGTCAGACTAGAATTGAAGATGAAGGGACTTTCACCATAGACAGCGATAACAATACCTTAAAACTAGGGAGCACAATCACTAAGCCGTATGTCTTTAAAAACCTCTTTTTCTTTAATGAGAACACATTCACTACATTCGATGGCGTAAGCATCTTAACTTGGAAAAAAAGAAGAGACTAGCTATTTAGAGAGGTGGTCCTACTTTGTAGGACAGGTTTGCGGCAAAGTTAAGCTACAACTGGTTGGCTGATGTTTGCCGCTTGTCTGTTGTTTTGTTCGTCTGGGTGAAGGGCGTAGCCCGAGGCCAGAGGGACAAAATCGTACTTATAATAAACCTCATCCGGGGTTTGTCCATCAAAAGTTGAATGGGGGCGCGCTTCATTATGTAAAGCCCCCCAAATTAGTACCAGTTAAAAGTAGAGGATTTTGTCATTGGTATGCCTTCAAAAATTCATATGGGGTTTTGTTCCCCAAA
>QIJL01000209.1 GCA_003232435.1 Flavobacteriales bacterium
ACCATCGAAAATCCTGAATTCGTTACACTTCAGCAAGATTATATGGAAATCAAACAACAACTCGCCTACCTACGATCTGAATACGACCGCCAAAAAACCTTGAGGGAGGAAAATATCACCTCACAAAAGAGTTTTCTAAAAGCGGAAAGCGAATTCAAAACGGCCAATGCACGATACAACGGACTTAAGAAACAACTGACGATGCTAAATATCTCCCCCGTTCAAGTCGAAAAGGGAAATATCAGTTCAATCGTTACGATTTTTGCGCCTATTAGCGGTAGCATTACCAAAATGAACGTGACCAAGGGCACCTATGTGTCGCCTGCTTCCCCCATTTTGGAAATCATTGACAACGACCATATTCATTTGGAACTTTCGGTTTTTGAAAAAGATATCATGAAGATTAAAAAAGGGCAGCCGATTCGGTTTCAAATTCCAGAAGCTTCGGAAGACACTTTTGACGGAGAAGTCTATTTGATAGGTACTTCTATCGGGGAAAACCGAACCATCAAAGTACATGGGCATTTGCACGAAGAGGGAGAAAACAACTTTCTGACGGGTATGTTCGTGGATGCTGGCATCGTTACCGAAAACACCTCTGCGAAAGCCATACCTTCTGAAGCTATTGTAGAACAGGAAGGGAAATTTTATATGCTTCGAACCACGGCAACCACGGATGCGGGATATACCTTTGAGCCCCTCGAAGTACAGCTTGGAAACACCGTCGATGGGTTTACAGAAATTCTGAATGCTTCGGCATTCTCTGACTCGGATACTTTTTTGACCAAAGGGGCTTTTGATATTTTGGGAGAGTGAACCAAAAAATAAAATCGTAGAAATGACCGAAAACAAAGAGACTTTGGATGATTATTTAGACAACCATTACATTCATCGAAGTAATTGGTTGAGAGCGGCTGTTCTTGGTGCGAATGACGGTATTTTATCCACAGCGAGTATCGCCATAGGTGTCGCTGCCGCAAGTGCTATGAAAGAACCGGTAGTGTTGGCAACGGTGGCCGGTTTGGTTGCAGGTGCCTTATCGATGGCCGCTGGGGAATATGTTTCGGTGAGTTCTCAAACCGATGTTGAAAAAGCCGATATAGAACGGGAAAAACAGGAGTTGGAAGAAATGCCCGAACTAGAACTTCAGCGTTTGGCTCAAATTTATGAAGAAAGGGGTTTAAAAAAAGAAACGGCGCAACTCGTGGCAGAAGAATTGACCGAGCACGATGTCTTGGGAGCCCATATTAGAGATGAACTGGGCATTAATGAAATAAATCAGACGAATCCCATACAGGCGGCTTTGGCATCAGGTGCCGCCTTTACCGTGGGTGGGGCGCTACCGCTATTGGTCGCCTTATTTTTACCACTAGAAAATTTGGAATATTACCTCTATGGTTCTGCTATTGTTTTTTTAATCCTTTTAGGGGCAATGGCCGCTAAAGCTGGAGGTTCAAGCATTGGCAAAGCCGTACTTAGGATTACTTTTTGGGGTACATTGGCCATGGGTGTCACTGCCATAATCGGATATTTATTTAACGTTTCTGTAGGATAATAATACTCTAAATCTTTCGTTTTTTGAATAAAGAAAACCAAAGACTATTGTAAGCTTCAGGCACAATTCTTGACAAATTCCGAGCAAGTCCGAAAATTAAGAATTAATGAAACGATTACTGTTTATCCTCCTAGTGACATTCACAGCTATGAACCTTGCTATCGCGCAAGACTGGCATACTGATTTTGAGGAAGCGAAAACCATTGCCTCTACAGAAAACAAGACCATAGTACTTGTATTTCAAGGCTCAGATTGGTGCGCGCCTTGTATCAAGTTAGACCGTGCCGTATGGAGTACCGATACTTTTAAGACCTATGCCAAAGATCACTTTGTACTGGTTCAAGCAGATTTTCCTAGAAAAAAAACGAATGCCCTTTCTGAAGCCCAAACTGCGGCAAATGCTCAATTGGCAGAAACCTATAACAAAAAAGGGGTTTTTCCCTTTGTGGTTGTTATGGACGATAAAGGAACCGTTTTAGGCGAGACCAGTTACAAGAAAACTTCCCCGGAAGAGTATATAGATACCTTAAACGGATTCATTCATTAAATTGATACGACTTACCACCATTATTCTGCTATTTCTAACGGCTGGCTGCTTCTCGCAACAACCTTACAAACGCACGCTCAAGCTTATGGGTAGTCGTTTTGACATTACCGTGGTGGCCAGAGATTCTATTACCGCCAACAGGTATATCGATACCGCGGTTGCAGAAATCACGCGAATAGAAAAACTGATTTCTTCCTGGGATGCCGCCTCGCAAACATCTGAAATAAATCGAAACGCTGGCAACAAACCAGTTACGGTCGATGAAGAATTGTACCAATTGATCGAGCGAGCAATCGGCATATCAAAATTGACAGACGGCGCTTTCGACATTACCTATGCCTCTATGGGCAACATCTGGAAATTTGATGGGTCAATGACCGAAATGCCCTCTGAAGAAAAGATAAAATCCTCTGTTGCAAAAGTGGGATATAAAAACATTGTTCTGGATAGTAAGAACCATTCGGTATTTTTAAAGCTCTCAGGCATGAAAATCGGTTTCGGAGCCATCGGAAAAGGGTATGCGGCTGATAAGGCCAAGGCATTGCTTGTCAAAAAAGGAGTGGTTTCGGGTATCATAAACGCTTCTGGCGATATGAATACCTGGGGCAAGCAACCCAGCGGTGAACCTTGGAAAGTGGCCATTACTAATCCGCTAAACAAGAACAAGGCATTTGGTCTGCTTCCTATTACCAACGGCGCGGTGGTCACCTCGGGCAATTATGAGAAGTTCGTTACGTTGAATAATAAGAGGTATTCACATATCATTGACCCGAGAACAGGATACCCGTCAAGTGGAATTGTCAGTGTCACCGTTTTTGCCCCAAAGGCTGAATTGGCCGACGCCCTCGCCACTTCAGTATTTGTTATGGGGAAGGAAACGGGCATAAATCGCATAAATCAATTGCCTAAAGTAGAGTGCATCATCATCGATGATAAAGGAAATATTACGAAATCCAGGAATATAGAAATAGATAAATTATGATGAAGAAAATCATACTATTTGCAATGGCAACATGCTTTATGAGCAGCTGTGTAGTTGTAAAAGAATACGAGAAGGTAACTATCAACGATCCCGATATGATGCTTGCCGACAAGCCATGTGACCGTAATGTGACCACTATGCATTCCTATAGGGAGGCAGCCGTTGGTGCAAATGGAGGTAAAACCGGAGGAGGTTGCGGCTGTAACTAACAAAAAGAACACCGCGTTCCCTTTAATTTATGAATTCATTGAAATACTTTTTCGCAACAGCCTTTTTTCTGGTATCACTACCTGGTTTTGGACAGCAAGCCCAAGATTCTACCAAAGTCTATAAAAAGCGGGTGCTAGAAACTACAGAGGTAGATTTTCTAACTAGCTATTATTCTCAAGACGGGGACAATGCGGCCGTAAGTGGTGGTATCGGCACGGAAGAACTAACTGATGTTACAGGAGCCATCGTAGTTTCAATTCCGCTAAACGACGATGATGTTTTGACAATTGATGCTGGAGTTTCCGCCTACACCTCTGCTTCATCCAGCAATATAAATCCTTTTTATAGTCGAGAGCCGGCCGATCCATTCGTAGCAAGTTCCGGAGCGTCCAGGGCAGATACTTGGGTCAATTTAACAGGTTCCTACAGTCATAGCTCCGATGATAGAAATGATATATGGTCCGCCAAGGTTTCCGTTTCTTCGGAATACGATTATTTCTCCTTGGGTTTCGGTGGAAGCTACACCAAACTATTCAATGAAAAGAATACCGAATTAAACGTTAATGCAAATGTGTACTTAGATACATGGAATGCGTTCTATCCGATTGAATTACGCCCGTTCGGAACAAATGGCATTGGCTCATTCAGACCAAGTGAAATAACGGGAAATACCAATTACAATCCGAATTTTACAGAATTCGACAATGAAGGCCGTAACTCCTATTCTTTGGGCCTGGGCTTTTCCCAGATTCTTCATAAAAACCTACAGGGTTCATTGGCATTTGATTTTGTTCAACAACAAGGGTTGTTATCCACACCTTTTCAAAGGGTTTATTTTAGTGACATAGCGGATTCTTTTATAGATAACTTTCAGCTTGCGGATGCTATAGAACGCCTACCGGATTCCCGATTTAAAGTTGCC
>QIJL01000653.1 GCA_003232435.1 Flavobacteriales bacterium
GTATCGATCATCACGGCCAGTTCTTCGGTTTTGGTTTTTCCGATGCTGGCTTCATAAGTTCCAGGGTGTGGACCATGTGGAATACCTGCCGGATGCAAAGAAATATAGCCTTGTTCAATATTTTTTCGGCTCATAAAATCGCCGTCCACATAATACAAGACCTCATCAGAGTCAATGTTCGAATGGTTATAGGGTGCTGGAATCGCTTCCGGATGGTAATCATATAATCGTGGGCAGAACGAACAAACTACAAATGCCGATGTTTCAAAAGTTTGGTGTACCGGTGGCGGTTGGTGAACCCGACCCGTAATCGGTTCAAAATTATGAATGGAAAATCCGTAAGGGAAATTATAGCCATCCCAACCGACAATATCAAAAGGATGTGTGGCGTACACCATATGGTGCATCTGCCCTTGCTTTTTGACCTTGATCAAAAACGCTCCCTTTTCATCGTGAGTTTGTAAATTCTTGGGCAATTTGAAATCGCGTTCGCAGAATGGTGAATGCTCCAAATGTTGTCCGAACCAATTCCGATACCGCTTCGGGGTATATATAGGATGATAACTTTCAGTAACCAATAGGCGATTATCTTCAGAATCAAAAGTTATTTGATAAATCATCCCTCGTGGAATCAATAAATAATCTCCGTACTCGAAAGAAATCTCACCTAGCATGGTCTTCAAAGTACCACTGCCTTTGTGAACAAAAAGCAATTCATCGGCATCTGTATTCTTATAAAAATAATCCATCACTGACTTTTTTGGAGCAGCCAAGCCCACATGAACATCAGAATTGAATAAAATGGTCTTTCTACTACTCAAATAATCGTCTTCCGGGCGAACGTCGAAACCCTTCAACAAGCGTGATTTAATATTGTGTTCAACCGCCGCTCTAGGCGAGACATCTAAAGTCTTACTTACTTCCTTTACCTGGGTAGGCCTATGCAAATGATACATCAATGATGACATTCCGTCAAAGCCGATTGTACCGAACAATTGCTCGTAATGAAGCGACCCGTCATCCTTCTTGAATTGAGTATGTCTTTTTTGGGGAATTTTCCCCAGTCTATGGTAAAGCGGCATAAGATTAATTATTATTTTTGCGTTTTTTTTAAAATTACAACATTTTTTAAGGATTGTTTCAAGAAAATATAGGTCGTAAAGTGTTAAGAAATTTAACCGTTCATCGTTAGTATTAACGCCTTGCCGATGAAAGTTTACAGAACAACGAATAGGTTCTATTTTGTCAAAGTGAAAATTTTTAACAAATCTGTTAATATCTATTTATAAGCCTGATAATCTGGGAACTAAAAAAATAGATCTTTGTGATGCGTTATTTTTTAAACAAGGATGTTTGATTTGACCGAACCGGACATATTTAGATACACTGACCAAATAACTTAGTAATGAAAACCCCCGACTATAAAAGAAGAGCTGCGAAAGCCGCCGAAAATTGGATTCGTCTACAAGCTCAAAAAAATCTGGAAGAAGATACTTTTGTTGCACCCGAAATCTATGACCAGGGTATTGAACAGACCATGGCAGAACTTATTGACAATCTTGAAATGCCAAAAACAAGCGTGAAGGGCATTCATATCGTAAAGAATCAAGAAGCCAAGGAAGAGCTTCGTGATATTGCCTAAATTCACTTGCTTTTAGAGAACTGCTCACCACTGAGTCGATGTAGCAACCTTGATGGCAAATTTGGTTGCCGACTTTCTAAATTGTTTGTAATTATTCCCAACAAAAAAAGCCTCCCAATTTGGAAAGCCTTTCATTGGCCCTAACCTTATCATTAAGGGTATGGGTCACAACACAACGGGGCAAAGATAGCAAAGCTTTTCGAATTCGCCGAAAAAACGTAAATTCATATTCGATATTCAAAAAAACACCGAAAATGGACAAAAATAAATCGAGAAGATCTTTTTTGAAAAAAGCCACACTTGGTACTGTGGCAATATCTGGAGCGCCAATGGTCTTTGCCTCAACATATGACCAAAAACTACAACTCAATAGAACTTACGAAACACTTTCATTTTCAGCCAACGATCAAATCAATTTGGGGCTTATTGGGTCAGGTATACAGGGCATTTATGACACAACAGCGACGTTAAAGGTAAAAGGGGTGAAATTAGTGGCGGCCTGTGACCTTTACACCGGGCGCTTGGATCGAGCCAAAGAACTTTGGGGTGAAGATATTTTTGTCACACGAGACTACAGAAAGTTGCTTGAACGCAAAGACATTGATGCCGTTATCGTTGCAACTCCCGATCATTGGCACAAAAAAATCGTGGTAGATGCCCTTAAGGCTGGCAAACATGTTTACTGCGAAAAACCGATGGTTCAAAAGTGGGAGGATGGCCAAGAAATTATCTCAACCCAAAAAACTACGGGGAAACTCTGTCAGATAGGTAGTCAGGGAATGTCATCCCTCGGCAATGAAAAGGCCAAGAAATTGTACGAAGAGGGTGCCATCGGCAACATTGTTATGCTTGACTTTTATAATGATCGCTATTCTGCCGAAGGAGCCTGGCAATATCCGATTCCACCCGATGCCAGTCATGAAACAGTCGACTTCGATACTTTTTTGGGGAATGCGCCGAAAGTGCCCTATGAATTGAAACGTTTTTTCAGATGGAGAAATTACCAGGATTATGGTACCGGAGTTGCAGGAGACTTGTTCGTTCATGCCTTTTCAACATTGCACCATGTCATAAGTTCAAATGGACCGAACCGGGCCCAGGCAACGGGCGGTCTTCGCTATTGGAACGATGGACGTGATGTACCTGACGTCAGTATAACTTTGTACGACTACCCAAAAACCGATACCCATTCTGCTTTCAATGCTGCTTTCCGCATCAACTTTATTGCTGGAAGTGGCGGAGGCGGAGGATTCAAATTAGTCGGTACCGAAGGCGAAATGGAAGTAGGCCAGAATTCCGTCAAATTAAAAAGATCAAAATTGGGTATGGTACCCGGTGGATATTCAATGATTGCTTACACTGAAAAAACACAGAAAAAAATAAGGGAAGACTATGCCGCCCAAAATTTGGAAAGTAGGACTTCTGAGCTAAATACAGGGGAAACGACCTGGGAGGCCCCAAGGGATTATAAAGGAGGTCATTACGATCATTTCTACAACTTTTTTCAGGCCATCCGGGGAAAAGGAAAAATAATCCAAGATCCGACATTCGGGCTGCGGGCTGCGGGAGCAGCACTATTGGCCAATGAAAGTTACTATAAGGGAAGCCAGGTCAAATGGGATCCCGTAAATATGAAGTTGGTTTAACTGATTTCTAACTGATGAAAAAACTAACGATAATTTGTTGCCTGCTCTTAGTACCATTTTCTTTGATAGCTCAAGAAAACGAGTCTCTCAATATAATTGTTTTCGGGGCACACCCTGACGATTGTGATATAGACGCCGGCGGAACCGCGATATTATTTTCCGAACTCGGACATAAAGTAAAATTCGTCTCGCTGACCAATGGAGATGCCGGCCACCACGAAAAAGGTGGTGGAGAACTTGCCAAGATAAGGATTGCGGAGGCAAAGGAAGCCGGTAAAAGATTCGGGGTCGAGTATAAAGTACTTGACAACCACGACGGCGAATTAATGCCTACTTTGGAGAACCGGTTAAAAGTAATTCGCGAGATCAGAAAGTGGAACGCCGATATCGTAATTGCGCCAAGACCGAACGACTACCACCCCGATCATCGCTATGCCGGAATTCTCGTTCAAGATGCTGCTTTTATGGTCATCGTGCCGAATGTAGCTCCCGATACACCTGCGCTTAAAAAGAATCCTGTTTTCTTGTATTCTGAGGACGGGTTTCAAAAACCTAGTCCGTTCGAACCGGAAATCGCAGTGATAATCGACCAGGTATTCGAGCAAAAAATCTATGCGATGTCCGCACATGAATCGCAATTCTTCGAATGGCTCCCGTGGCTGTCAGGAAACTTGGAAGATGTACCGAAAGATGAAAAGGGCCGCTTGGAAATGCTATCTAATTGGAGATCTTCCGACCCTAGCGATGAAACAAGGGAACTACTTAAAAAATGGTATGGTGACAGGGCACAGACAGCGGAACATGTTGAGCGTTTTGAAGTTTGTGAATATGGCGAACAACCTACCGAAGAAGAAATAGAAAAGTTGTTTCCGATGCTCAAAAACTGAATTAAACGTTCGTCAAGATATTCTTCATA
>QIJL01000022.1 GCA_003232435.1 Flavobacteriales bacterium
TTATTTCAACCACCTCTTCTTCAGTGTCAACAATCTTAATAAGATCTAAATCGTGTTCACTGATGTTTCCGGCATTCAACATAGTGGTCTTAATCCACTCGACCAAACCATCCCAAAACTCGGATCCAACTAATATGATGGGGAATTTTTCGATTTTATCCGTTTGTATCAAGGTGATGGCTTCGAAAAGTTCGTCCAAGGTACCGAAGCCTCCGGGCATTACAACGAACCCTTGGGAATATTTCACGAACATTACTTTTCTAACAAAGAAATAATCGAAATCAAGGCTTTTGTCGATGTCGATATACGGGTTGTCATGCTGCTCGAAAGGAAGGTCGATATTCAGACCTACCGAAGTTCCACCGGCTAAATGAGCTCCTCGATTTCCAGCTTCCATGATTCCGGGTCCGCCGCCGGTAATAATACCGTAGCCGGCCTCTGCGATTTTTTTTGCAATACTTACGGCCAATTGATAGTATTTGTCATCCTCTGTCGAGCGCGCCGAGCCGAATATGGAAACACAAGGTCCGATAGCGCTCATTTTTTCATAGCCATTGACAAATTCGCCCATTATCTTAAACAAAGCCCATGAATCATTGGTCTTTATCTCATTCCAACCTTTGTAATGTTTTTCGTTTCTCATGAAATTACTATTGTGTTATTGGGTCACGAAACCCTCGAGATGGCTCTTTTTGGCTCTAGCTCGTTCTTTAAGAACTTAGCGGTGTAGCTTTTATTGTCTTTTGCAACTTCTTCCGGTGTTCCGACAGCAACGATCATGCCTCCTCCTCGGCCACCTTCATACCCTATGTCGATGATGTGGTCGACCATTTTGATTACATCCATATTGTGCTCAATCACCAGAACCGTGTTTCCTTTGTCAACCAAACGGTTCAAAACTTCCATTAGAACCCGAATATCTTCAAAATGGAGACCTGTAGTCGGCTCATCCAAGATATAAAAAGTATTTCCGGTATCTCTTTTTGAAAGCTCCGTCGCGAGTTTTACGCGTTGCGCTTCCCCGCCAGATAGGGTAGTGGACTGCTGCCCAAGGGATATATAGCCAAGACCGACGTCTTTTATGGTTTTTAATTTTCTATGGATTTTTGGAATCTTCTCAAAAAAGTCCACCGCCTCATTAATTGTCATTTCAAGCACGTCGGCAATAGATTTTCCTTTATATCGAATTTCCAAGGTCTCGCGATTAAACCTTTTACCGTAACAAGTTTCGCACTCGACATAGACATCCGGCAAAAAGTTCATTTCGATTACACGGAGTCCACCGCCTTGGCAGGTCTCACATCTTCCAAACTAAAACGGCCTGGTTTATACCCTCTAATTGCTGCCTCGGGTGTCTTTGTAAACAACGATCGTATTTCACTGAATACCCCAGTGTAAGTGGCCGGATTCGACCGTGGCGTTCTCCCAATAGGCGATTGGTTGATATCGATGACCTTGTCGATATGCTCCAATCCCTTGATTTTTTTATAGGGCATGGGTTTTTTGACGCCATTGAAATAATAGGCGTTCATAATAGAGGGTAGAGCGTTTCATTGACGAAGGTAGATTTACCGCTTCCTGAAACTCCCGTGACACCTATCATTTTCCCTAAAGGAAAGTCAGCCGAAATATTTTTCAGATTGTTGCCCGTACAACCCGAAAGGGTTATTTTATGACCGTTGCCCTTTCTGCGTTTCGGCGGGACCTCGATTTCCCTTTTGCCGGTAATGTAATCTGCCGTTAGGGTATTATGCCTTTTAAGCTCAGAGGGTTTTCCTTCGGAAATAATTTCCCCTCCATGCTTGCCGGCTTTTGGGCCAATGTCGATGACATGGTCGGCTCGTTCTATCATATCGCGATCATGCTCGACCACAATAATCGAGTTGCCAATATCACGAAGAGATTCCAAAGATTTTATCAGGCGATTGTTGTCCCTTTGATGAAGTCCGATACTGGGTTCGTCTAAAATATAAAGCACTCCTACCAATTGCGAACCTATCTGGGTAGCAAGACGAATACGCTGTGCTTCACCGCCCGACAGCGACTTTGAACTCCGGTTCAGCGATAGGTAATCAAGACCTACATCCAAAAGAAACCGTATTCGAGTCCGTATTTCCTTTACGATTTCTTCGGCTATCTTTTTTTGATTGCCTTCTAATCGATTTTCCAAGGTTTCGAAAAAATCCGCCAGCTCGGCGATATCCATTTGGGCCAGTTGGGCTATATTTTTTTCTGCTATCTTAAAATAAAGAGATGCCTTTTTCAAACGCGCGCCTCTGCATTCCCCACAAATTTCCTTGTTCATGAACTCTTTGGCCCATCTTTTCAATGAAGTGGAGCCTGAATCTTCGAACTGCGATTTTATGAAGTTCGAAATGCCTTCGTAGTCGATTTTATAATTCCTTTTGATTCCCAAGGTCTTTGAATCGACCTCAAAACTATCTTTTCCTCCATAAAGCAAAACTTGAATTGCTTCTTCGGATATTTTAGAAAGGGGATCGGTCAATTTGAAATCGTGGCGATGCCCAATAGTCTCGATTTGTCGAAAGGCCCAAGAATCTTTGTAGTCGCCAAGGGGAGCGATTCCTCCCGATTTAATCGATAATTTTTTATTCGGAAAGACCTTGTCGACGTTCACTTCGTACACATGGCCCAGGCCATTGCAATTGGGGCACATGCCTTTCGGGGAGTTGAACGAAAAAGTGTTCGGCTCTGGTGCGGGATAGGAAATACCGGTCGTTGGGCACATCAAGTCTCTACTGAAGTAGCGCGCTTCCTGTCCGCCTTCTTCCAAGACCATCAACACATTATCGCCACTGTACATGGCCGTATTTATCGTTTCGGAAAGTCGCTTGTCCAATTCTTCGCCCTCGATGACTTTTAAACGATCGATGACGATTTCGATGTCATGTGTCTTGTAGCGATCGACTTTCATACCCTTAACAACATCCTTGATTTCGCCGTCAACTCTAGCCTTTACAAAACCCTGTTTACCGATTTGCTCGAAGAGTTCACGGTAGTGGCCTTTTCTTGATTTAATTATAGGGGCAAGGATATTTATTTTTTTGCCCTCAAAATCTTTCTTGATCAGGTTTTTTATCTGCTCGTCACTATAACTGACCATTTTTTCGTCTGTATTATAACTATGTGCATCGCCCGCACGGGCAAAGAGCAATCTCAGAAAATCGTAGACTTCGGTAATAGTTCCAACAGTGGAGCGGGGAGATTTTGAAGTGGTCTTTTGTTCGATTGCAATAACGGGGGAGAGGCCATCGATCTTGTCGACATCGGGTCGCTCCAACCCACCTAAAAATTGGCGGGCATAGGCTGAAAATGTCTCTATATAGCGACGCTGCCCTTCGGCATAGATCGTATCGAATGCCAAAGAAGACTTACCACTACCCGAAAGACCAGTAATAACCACTAATTTTTCCCGCGGTATGGTAACATCGATGTTCTTTAGATTATGAACGCGAGCACCCCTTACTTCAATGTTTTCTTCGAATTCTGTCATACAATTTGGCAAAACCGCAAAGGTATGGTTTTGGGAAGTAAAAAGAACTTGGGTTTACTCATATCCTATTAAGTTCCTCATTCCTCATGACCACTAGACGGCTTCTTTTTCCTCGCTCAAATACTTCCAAGAGCGTTTTGGCACATGTTGCCTGTGCAATTTTTTATTGATACGTGATTTAATATTAGTGCTCTTGAAGTAATCGCGCCATAATTCTTGATAGCTGTGTTCCTCTTGGGGCAGTACTTCCTTCTTAAGAATACCGCTCGCATGTATTTCCTGTAAATCCAAAGAAATGATTTCGACTTTTTCAAGATTATAGAAAATACCATATCCCCGTTTGGCATCATAAATCAACCATTGTTGATCGGCATATCGCGATCGAAAATGCTTTGAAACCAATGGCAGTACATCAAAATCAGGTGCTAAGCTCGCAAAAAATACTTCATCCTTGGTTTTTTGAAACTGCAAGAAGGCCTCGATATGCAATTTCTCTTTGCCCACGATTTTTGCCAAGTGATTTATTTTCAAAATAACCCCATCTGAACGAACCCATTCATTTGATGCGTACATTTTCTTTATATAATGAAAGAGTAGGAGCTCGACACCTTTCGATTCGCTCAAAAAAGCAAAATAAATGTTCTTAATGGCGGAATTACTTTTTCTTTGGATGCCGTTCCAAACACGTTTTGCTTTTTCGAGGTTAGTAAAAATCGTTTTGGTTTCTGAAAAAAGTCCGTTTTGGTTAACGGAGTTCTTTTGGATTTCAGATACTTGAATTTTCTCCTCAAAAGCAATGAATACTGCCGTTAGAAATCCGTTGAAACTCCCATCATAAATTAAAATTTTTGAATCTCCCATAACTTCGAATTAAAGACTAAATTTAATTGAACTTGTAATTAATCCAAAAATATGGAATAATTCCTAATTATGGAAATAATCCAAATAAAATATTGGATATATTCCAAATTTTATATCTTTGAGGGTGTTGAAAGAGCTGTTTTGGGGTAAATTAGAATTGCAAGTACTTGATTGAGAAGTTATTTCGATACTCTGATCAAACCAGAAAGAAATATTGGAACATGCCTGATAAAGGTTTCTGCCGAAGTTTATCCTGAGCGAAAACGAAGGGCAGGAATGACAATAAAAGTCTTAAAGATTCCTGTCTTCACAGGAATGACAATAAAAGTCTTAACTATTATGGAAAATGAACTCACACTCAAGCGCTTTACCGATATCCGAAGGGAATTAGGATATACACAAACCGATTTTGCCAAATTATTGGGAATTTCAAGTACGACTGCGGATATCGAGCGAGGGCGAACAAAACTCTCAGGAAAAGTAGTAGCTGAACTGCTAAGGCAGTTCAAGATCAACCCGCTTTGGCTGTTCGGTGAAAGCGACCAACAATATTTAGACACTTCAAAGACCAGTGTGATCCCTAAAGTGATTACGGTCGATTCCTCTGATAATGAGAATATTGTTCTGGTCAATGCCAAAGCCGCTGCCGGATATCCACAAAATATCCAAGATGCCAGTTGGTATCGAGAGCTTCCCGCTTTCGACCTTCCGATTCCGGAATTCAGAAATGCTTCCTATCGCGGTTTTCAGGTCGAGGGCGATAGTATGCTACCAAATTTGAGGCCAGGGGAGTGGGTGCTTTCAAAAGCCATTGAAGATATTGATCAAGTCAGTGCCAATAAAATGTATGTAGTGGTTTTAGAGGATGCCGTTCTCGTCAAAAAGGTAATTCGCAGGCCAAATTCCAACAACGTTACCTTGATTTCCTTAAATGAAACATATCCGCCTTATGAAATCAAACCTTTTCAGATTCAGGAAATATGGGAAGTCAGCAGTAAAATTACATTCGGTGTCGATGCTACCACCGAAACAGGACTGTTAAAACAATTACAAGAATCAATGGAGGAATTAAAGAGCCAGTTTAACAAGCAGGCTGCGAGTTAATCTAATATTAAACGATAGAGGCCACTATCTTTGAGCTCAAAACCAAGACTTGTATACAATTTGATGGCCGCTGTACGATGATGGCCAGAAAACAATAGAATTTCATCCAATTCCATTTTGTTGCCTTCTTCCAATAGTTTTTCCATCAGTTTGCGACCCA
>QIJL01000130.1 GCA_003232435.1 Flavobacteriales bacterium
TATTTCAGAAAAAGACCTTCTGAAGTTGAAGAAAAGCCAGCCCAAGGCAACTTTTATCATGTACATGTGGGATTCGGTCAAAAACAAAAAACACACTACCACGCTTTTGCCATATTTTCATCTCAAGCACACTTTTGATAAAGACGACAGCGAGAACAAGGCTTACGACGTATTCAATTTTAGGCCATTGTTCTTTTTAGATGAGTATCGAGATTTAGCCAGCGACCACTTTAAGCATATTGACCTCCTTTTTGTAGGAACCGTTCATAGCGATCGGCACCAATTATTGATAAAAATTCGAGACCTATGCGAAGAAATGGATAAGAAGACAGATTTTTTTATGTTCTTTCAAAGTAAAAAACTGTTTTACGCCCGCAAGGCTTCCGGCAAATTGTTTTCCGGGGCAAAAATGGCTGATTTTCAATTTGTTTCATTGACTAAAGAAAAGCTAATTAAGAAGTTGGAGCGTTCCAAAGTCGTTCTTGACATTCAGCATCCCAGCCAAACCGGTCTGACCATGCGCACTATCGAGATGATAGGGGCGAAGAAGAAGATAGTGACCACCAATAGACATATTAAGGACTATGATTTCTATAAGCCGAATAACATTCTCTGCATTGATCGGGAAAATATGGAGTTGAACGAATCATTCTTTGAGACGGACTATGAAGCATTGGATGCGAGAGTATATCATAGCTACTCAATTGAAGGTTGGCTTGAAGAAGTTTTTTCTATCCCCTTAAAAGATTGAATTTGAGCTACTTTTCCATAACTTTGGCACCGTCCAAGTCTTTTATGGGAATAATCGGAACTAATCTCCTTGTTGAGTGTATTTTTTAGAAACAGCAATATTACTTTCTTTAGGAGCATTCTTGCTCACGTATCTCACGATACCTAAGATAATTGGTGTAGTTGAGTACAGACGCCTGACGGACGACCCGAACGGCAGAAGCTCGCATGCCATGAAAACACCGACTTTGGGTGGTGTATCCTTTTTTTATACACTGATATTTGCGCTTTTCTTTATTCGTGGCCGTGATGGCTTTGACGAGGCCATGTACATTATTCCCGGGCTTACGATTCTTTTCATCGTAGGCCTTAAAGACGATTTGGTCGTGATTTCTCCTGGGGCCAAGCTGATAGCCCAAGTCTTCGCCGTGGCGTTCATACTGGCAAATCCGAGTTTTACCATAGATTCTTTGAACGGGTTTCTGAATATTAACGAAATACCCTATTATCTAAACTTGGTCATCGCCGGGTTTATGATGTTGACCATTATCAATTCATACAATCTTATTGATGGCATTGATGGGTTGGCATCGGTCGTGGGCATGGTCATTATGGTTATTTATACAACTATATTCTACCTAAGTGGAGAATTCTTTTTTGCCCTACTTGCGATTACCATGAACGCCAGTTTGATGGCTTTTTTGGGCTTTAATCTGTCTTCAGACAAGAAGATATTTATGGGGGACACAGGATCTTTGATCGTGGGCTTCATTATTAGCATACTGACCTTGAAGTTCTTGGCCCTTAAGCCGGCTGATTATACAGAGCTTCCTTTTTTATTGGAAAATGGACCATTGATCGCTATAAGTATTTTGATTGTTCCCTTATTTGATACGGCGCGGGTATTTGCCATCCGAATCGCCAACAAGAAAGCTCCTTTTTCGCCTGATCGAAATCACACGCACCATGTGTTGATCGATTATTGGGGGTTGACGCATAAACAGGCAAGTTTCATAATTGGCTGCTTCAACCTACTTTTCGTAATGCTGTTTATTGTTCTGGGCAGTACGGCTAAAAACCTGGGCATGGCGATAATGCTGGTATCCGTCGTAATTGCGTTGGGCTATATCTTTTTCAAATACAACTATAATTTTGCGACCTTGAGGCAAAAGATTTTGTTGAAGCGCAAGGTTGATAAGCTGAAAGGAAAGGCAGTTGAGGGCGCCGAAGGGTTAAAAGTTATCAAGAACAATGATAAGAAGAAACCAGAAAATGACGAGAACAAGAAAAAGGCACTTTGAAAGCTTGCTCGAATGATTTACTTGGATATGACTTTAGTGATAAAGTAATTTCTAGTTAAAAATTAAGTTAAAAAGAAGTCTTTACCCAATAAGATTGTTGTTGACCCGAATTTTTTTGTAAGCTTTTTACTCATCGATACATTTGTTCTCCCGAGTTTAATTAAAAACCATTTAGCTTAAACTATAGCATGAAGAAAGTATTGATTACCGGCGCCGCCGGATTTTTGGGATCACATCTTTGCGATCGATTTATTAAGGAAGGTTTTCATGTTATAGCAATGGACAACCTGATTACGGGTGACCTGAAGAACATCGAGCACCTTTTCAAATTGGAAAACTTCGAGTATTACCATCACGATGTCACCAAGTTTGTGCATGTGCCTGGTAATTTGGATTATATACTTCACTTCGCCTCACCGGCTAGTCCGATCGATTATTTAAAAATACCCATTCAAACATTGAAAGTAGGCGCTTTAGGCACCCATAACTTGCTTGGGCTGGCAAAGGAAAAGAATGCCCGTATTTTGATTGCATCAACTTCCGAAATATATGGTGATCCTCTAGTACACCCCCAAACCGAGGAATACTATGGTAATGTCAATACAATAGGGCCAAGAGGCGTGTATGATGAAGCCAAGCGCTTTCAGGAGTCGATTACTATGGCTTATCATCGTTTTCATGGAGTGGAAACACGTATTGTACGCATATTTAACACCTATGGGCCGAGAATGCGCTTAAATGATGGACGCGTCATACCCGCATTTATGGGGCAAGCACTGCGTGGCGAAGATTTGACTGTTTTTGGGGATGGTTCGCAAACCCGTTCGTTTTGCTATGTTGACGACGAAATAGAGGGAATCTATCGCTTGTTGATGAGTGATTATAGTGACCCAGTAAACGTTGGGAACCCTCATGAGATCACAATTAGTGAATTTGCCGAGGAAATCATTAAACTGACCGGTACTACCCAAAAGGTCGTTTATAAAGAACTTCCACAAGATGATCCGATGCAGCGCCAACCGGATATTTCAAAAGCCAAGGAAGTTTTGGGTTGGGAACCTAAGGTCGGAAGAGAAGAGGGTATGAAAAGGACTTTCGAGTATTTCAAATCTCTATCTAAAGAAGATTTAGAGAAAACAGAACACCGAGATTTTACCAATCGAAACAGAAACTAGCTAATTTTTCAGTCGAAAGTAAGCTGCCTTCCCAGTTCTCTTAATTTCACTAAATTTTGATGATTGACTAGTACTCTCCTGCAAATATTACGCCTTTAGCCTATCTTAATAATCGTATACGATAATTATGGAAAGCAATGAATACGCTTTCTAATCGATGAATGACATATTTCCTAATCCCGTTATAGGAATTTACTTTACTTTTTATTTCTGCTACGTCAGTTTGTTACCGATTGTGCCTAAACCAATTTTTTTTCATCCTATTTTGAGTATCGCTCCCACTTTTTTAAATAATTGTTCGTGGAGAGGTCATTTGTGTTGAATAGGTTTATTTTTGCCGAAATTTCTTTTCATGAACATTCTTATTCTTGGTTCTGGGGGACGTGAGCATGCTATAGCATGGAAACTTCATCAAAGTGCCAAATGTGATAATCTTTATGTTGCCCCAGGGAATGCGGGCACTGCTGCTATTGCCCAAAATATACCGATTGGCGTCAATGATTTTGAACTGATCCAAGAAGCGGTATTGGGCAATGCAATAGATTTAGTGGTAGTAGGCCCTGAAGACCCTTTGGTAAATGGAATCCACGATTATTTCCTTGAAAATGAAAAGTTAAAAGATGTACCGGTTGTCGGCCCACAGAAGGCGGCGGCCCGGCTCGAAGGCAGCAAAGAGTTCGCAAAAGAGTTTATGATGCGTCATGGCATTCCTACTGCCGCCTATCAAAGTTTTACAGCCGAAAGTTTAGAAGATGGCTTTTCCTTTTTGGAAACATTGAATCCGCCGTACGTACTGAAAGCAGATGGTTTAGCCGCCGGTAAGGGGGTATTGATTTTGAATGGTTTAGAACGGGCAAAAGAAGAATTGACCGCAATGCTTAAGGATGCAAAATTCGGAAGTGCCAGTACCAAAGTGGTGATCGAAGAGTTTCTATCCGGGATAGAACTTAGTGTTTTTATCTTAACGGATGGCAAGGG
>QIJL01000160.1 GCA_003232435.1 Flavobacteriales bacterium
AAGACACGTTCTGTTATTCATTGATGGGAGAAGAATCGAGTCCCCTGAACTTCCGACTGTGTTCCTTAATATGGAAGATGTAGAGAATGTTATGGTACAAACGCTAGGGAGAGGTGGAAGGATATATCAAGTATTTACCGATGACAATTACAAAAGAAATATCGTTGACCTCTTCAACGAACACATCGTTCAAAATGGTTACGACGAAGAAAAAAAGTATTACAAACCACTATATGATATTGATACCGACCAATTTTCGGATTGGATAGAAATCGATTGGAAACCCAAAATAAAAACGAACGAAAACGGCGTGGCCTTTTTCAAAATAGGGGCAAATGAAATTCAGAACAAATATTTGTTTTCAATACAAGGTTTTACCAACGAGGGGCTGTTAATATCGGAGATTTTACACAACTAAATATTTGAATCAAGGCAAGGCATTTATTGTTTTTTAATAAAGGAATTAAGCAACATTCAGAATTGTTGAACAAGACATTTATAACGGATTTTTATTTTACTACTTTTGTCGCTTAACCAAAAGGCTAAAAATATATGTCCCACAATATTAAGGCTGGTGTTGCCACTGGCGATGAAGTACAGGCAATTTTCAATTACGCGAAAGAAAAAGGGTTTGCACTGCCCGCGGTAAATGTAATCGGATCTAACACCAGCAATGGCGTTTTAGAAACTGCTGCAAATCTGAATTCTCCCGTAATCATTCAATTCTCGAATGGGGGCGCGCAATTCAATGCAGGTAAAGGGCTCTCCAATGAAGGGCAGCGAGCTGCAATTCAAGGTGCCGTCGCGGGAGCAAAGCACGTACATCAATTGGCCGAAGCCTATGGTGCAACTGTAATACTACATACCGACCATTGTGCTAAAAAGTTATTACCGTGGATAGATGGGCTGTTGGACGCTAGTGAAAAGCATTTTTCTGAAACCGGAAAGTCGTTGTTCAGCTCTCACATGATCGACCTTTCAGAAGAACCTATTGAAGAGAATATCGAAATTTGCAAGAACTATCTTGAGCGCATGGGCAAAATGAATATGACCCTGGAAATCGAACTGGGCATAACAGGTGGTGAAGAAGATGGGGTCGACAACTCAGACGTAGACGATTCAAAATTATACACGCAACCAGAAGAAGTAGCTTACGCTTACGAAGAACTTTCAAAGGTAAGTTCGAGGTTTACTGTCGCGGCCGCTTTTGGCAATGTGCATGGGGTTTACAAGCCTGGCAATGTGAAATTGACACCGAAAATCCTTAAAAATTCGCAAGAATTTGTTTCCAAAAAATATGGTGTCGAGCACAACCATATCGATTTTGTGTTTCATGGTGGCTCTGGATCTACGGTCGAAGAAATTCGCGAAGCCATAGATTACGGAGTGATAAAAATGAATATCGATACGGACCTTCAGTACGCTTTTCTGGCCGGTGTTAGGGATTATGTTCAAAGCAAAAAAGACTATCTACAAGCCCAAATAGGAAATCCTGACGGGGCTGATGAGCCCAACAAAAAACACTACGATCCTCGTGCATGGTTGCGCGAAGGCGAAAAGACCTTTGTCGAAAGACTGAAAAAGGCCTTTGAAGATCTCAATAATATCGATACCTTGTAAGAAGCTAGGTTTCCCCAATCTGATATGCCCTAAATATGGATGATATGACATCGTGGTTTAAAAGGAAGGAAAAAGGAATACAGACTGCTACAGAGGAAAAGAAAGACACCCCTAAGGGATTGTGGTATAAATCGCCAACAGGGAAAATCGTCGAATCCGAAGTCTTAGCGGAAAACTTTTATGTAAGCCCCGAAGATGATTACCATGTACGCATCGGTAGCAAAGAATACTTCGAAATACTCTTTGACGACAACAAGTTCAAAGAGCTCGACGCTAAATTGACTTCCAAAGACCCTCTGAAATTCGAGGACACAAAGAAATATTCAGAAAGGCTAAAGGCCGCCCAGAAAAGAACAGGTTTAAAAGATGCCATACGAACCGGCGTCGGAAAATCATCGGGTAAAGAACTCGTAATATCATGTATGGATTTCTCTTTTATCGGCGGATCGATGGGCAGCGTTGTGGGCGAAAAAATCGCACGTGCTATCGATTATTCGATTAAAAATAAGGTTCCATATTTGTTGATTTCAAAATCTGGTGGCGCGAGAATGATGGAAGCCGCTCTCTCGCTTATGCAATTGGCCAAGACTGCGGCAAAATTGGCCCAGTTGGCCGAAGTAGGAGTACCTTATATTTCGTTATGTACGGATCCTACAACCGGAGGCACGACCGCTTCGTATGCCATGTTGGGGGATATAAACATTGCAGAACCGGGGGCACTTATAGGTTTTGCAGGCTCGCGTGTAGTCAAAGACGCAACTGGCAAGGAGTTACCTCCAGGTTTCCAATCAGCGGAATTCGTTCTGGAGCACGGTTTTCTTGATTTTATCGTTCATAGAAAAAATCTCAAGAAAAAAGTCAATCAATACCTCGACCTGATTCAGAACAATCCGATTCGCAATTAACTACTAATTAAATCTTTTCATTTTCTTCCCATTTTCATAGTATGGTTTTGTTGCTGTTCTACCGACAAGGAAAAAACCGCCCGAAACAATATCGAGCGACCCTTTTTGATCCAAATCGTGCCTTTGTAAATTAATTTTGGCCGAGTTCTAAGCAGAACATCATTTTTATAAGTACTTGAAACTGATAAAAATTAACATTATAGAGGTCAGTAGTTAGTTACATAGCTGAGAATTATCTTTTTTTTCCCCGCTATGTTGGTTTCTACGATTTCCGAGGGTTATCGAATTCCCGAAGAGACCCCTCCGGCTCTCGCCACCTCCCCTTGAAAGAAGGGGAGGACCCACCAAACTACCATTTTTGTTAAATCGGCACTATGAACTTATCTACTGACCTCTATAACATTACATTTTATCTTAAAGAACGATGTCATTTCGACAGAGATAATTTTTGCAAATAAAAGCAAAAATTGTTGACGAGAAATCTCGTTTTTATTAGAGATTCCTCGTCGCTCCTTGAATCGCTCTGTCGGGATGACATAGAGTTGTTATATTTGTCGTAATATCTAGAACTCAGCCCAAATTTTTAAATCGCCTCAATAATATCTCCTCAGTTGTTCCATTAGGGTAAGTCAACATTCCCACCGCATCACAACTTCCGTCTCCAAAATCAAGAGTGGCAGTCAGGTCATTTCGGGAAATTTCAAGAATACCGCTCACAATAAATCGACAAGACCATTCCCTTCTAAGAGGAGTTACAGTCTCTTTCATGAAAACATTGCCAAGTTTTCCGGTGTACGTTTTGGTTCCTGAAATCAGGAAAACATTATCTCCCCAGAATCCCGAGCCATAACCTTCGATCCACTCTCGCGTTCTATTTCCAGTAAAACTTGCGGTTGCTCCATCGGGCCATTCAGCACTAAAGTTTCCTATCGCATCGGCCTGCGGATTACCATTTTCGTTCGAGCGCATTCGTTCCACCGAAGCGCTTCCTTCAACGACGACTCCGTTGAACGTAAAGTCTTCCAAAGAAAGACTAAGCGTTTTTGTAGCCATGTCCATATCTTTTAAATAACTTAGATAGATGATTCCACTAAGAACGTTCCCGTTGGGCAATTCACAACCATCGCCAAAATCGATGGTCTTCTCCTTGGTCGTACTTGTTACCACTGTGGTAATTGTAACACAATCGGGCAAATAATCAGATCTATAAAAACTTTTTGAAGTCGATGCAATCTCATCCGTTGCATAGACATCCTCTCCGATACTGATAACTTCCTCGGAAATGAGGTCGGTCTCATCGCTCGCTTTTAGTTCTGCGACATCGAAATTTTCTTCCTCTTGAATTTGAGGGGATTCTTCCTTGTTACAGGAAATAACCGCTATTGTGGCCATTAACAATAGGCCTACAACCTTTACTTTTCTTACTTGCTTTTTCATAATAACATTTTTTTAACATTTTATAGTAAGATGTCCTAAATGGCAAAAGGTTTAACTAAGACCATTGTTGTCCGGTAAACTTTTTTAAAAGTTTAGACAATGCCCGTAATCATTGATCATCAATGCCGGATCGAAACTTGACACCTTGCTTTTGAAACTTTATACAACCTTCAGGGATAGCTAAGAAATCACCTGGTAGAGCTATTGATTTTCAAATAGC
>QIJL01000161.1 GCA_003232435.1 Flavobacteriales bacterium
AAAAGCAGACCTATACCAACTGTATTCTGTCGGTCTCTTACAAAGTTAAAATAATTCGCCCCGACCAAATAGTTAAATGAAAAATCATCGGTAAGATCACCATCCCCCGTTACAAATAGGTTTATGTCCGATTGTCTTGTTAAAAACTGATTAAGAATAATTCTACCTGTGGGGTTTGTTCTCGACCCAACTTCGAACACCTGTTTTCTTTTATCAGTAGTCACATCGACCCCGACATTTAAACCAAAATTAATCCAGTTGTTAACTGTGTAATTGGTTTTAAAATTACCGAATAATCTATGTACTTCTTCTGTACCGGGAGCATTGTTTACAGTCCAATACGGGTTGTCGTAACCGCCACCACCGCGGTAATTTCTTTGAGATCGATCAGCGAATTCATAAGCTGTGGCATTGTCTCTAGCGGCTGTTCCTAAACCATTTGAGTTATCAAACGATGCAGGCGTTCTATATAAACCTAATAATAGGCCCGAGGTGTTCGACCCTTGTTGAATTCTATCATTATCCGACCTTGTGTAATTCATTGCTGTTTCAAAAGATAATTTATCATTAGCTTTGAAAGTCGCTCCCAGGTTGAATGTTTTTCTTTTGTAATTTTCGTTGGGAACAACACCTCCTTGATTTAAATCAGAAACTGAAAATCTATATGTCATTGCTTCGTTACTTCCAGAAATACTGATGTTATTTATTAGTGATATTCCCGTACGGAAAAAGCCCTCACTATTGAGCCTATTGTAATTATTTGCTGCTGTCCCGTTACCTTGTCCCCTTGGGACTAAAAACCCATTGTTGTCCCACTTGTAATTTCCATCAACATCAAAGGCATTTCCAAAATTTCCGGCAGTATTCGTTGCATCATAAATATTGCTATTTGTGCTATACTCCAAGTCGGACAATCTAGGTCCCCATGATCCGGACTCTCCTGTTTCAGAGCCTCTATATGTTGATACACCCCCGATTAATCTTCCTTGTGCATAGGTGTCTTGTAACCGGGTCAATTGAGATATTTGATCAAAAGCTGTTTGTGAACTTATACTAACCTGCATTCTCTGACCTTTAGTTCCTTTCTTGGTGTAATAAGAATCACCCCACCAGAACCTGCGGTACCATAAACGGCTGTTGCTGCAGCACCTTTTAGAATGCTGATATTTTCAATATCATCCGCGTTTAAATCCATTAACCTGTTTGATGATGCAGTACCAGCTGTATTGGCCTGTGCGTTTAGTGTCTCATTATTTGATCGTACACCATCGATAATGATAAGAGCTTGATTATTGCCGACCACCTCTAACTACGATTCTTGATCCACCACCTGCAGATCCAGATGATCTTGTAACCTGAACACCTGCTGCTTTTCCTGATAGGGCGTCCACCACATTGAACGCTCCTGAATCGGTTATGGTTTCAGCTTTTACCTCCTGAACAGCATAACCTACCGAGCGTTTTTCTTTTTTAATACCAAATGCAGTTACCACCACCTCTTCCAAGGCTTGGGCATCTTCCTCCATTTGTACGTTGATGGTACTACTTGCACCGATCGCCTGTCTCACATCTTTTTGGCCGATGTAAGAGAAAAGAAGCGTTTGACCTTCACTCCCTTCTATCGAGTAGTTACCGTCAAAATCGGTCTGGGTACCGGTAGTGGTGCCCTCTACAAGGATGTTTACCCCGGGAAGCGGCAGACCATCTTGGTCTGTCACTGCACCTGTAATCGTTTTGTCCTGTGCAAATGAAACATGCACGACAAACGCCAATAGCAACGTTAGAATTCCTTTGAATTTTGTTCTCATTTTTTAGTTATTTGAATTAGCTATCGGCAAAAATCACAATTTCACGTTAATAAACCAAACTTATTTTAATAAAACTTTAAGAGATGATTTAATTAATGCAACTTTCTCAATACTTTTTGTGATGGGATACGAATAATTATGGAATAAAGATAAAAAATTAATGATAATTCAATTTTTATAGTCAATAATTGTAAATAGTATAATAAAGGCGTTTTTTCGGGGTCTTTTTTCAAAAAACACTAACCGAACAATACCTCTCTTTTTTTGTCATTGAACCCGTCTTGAGTTGTTTCATTTGAGCGAACCTGCCTACCGGACAAGAAATCAAGATTCTGTGCCCAGATGAAGGCTTTTTTGAGCTGCATAGCACCTGTGCCGAGCGTAGTCGGAGCAGGGCTACCGAGAGAGGAAAAGACAAAACACGGGTGGTCAAAGAAAATGAACTCCCCAGCGATAGATATCAACACCTGCTAAAGGATGGGGTCATTGAACTTACAGGAATCGATACGAAAGAAAAACACCCCGAACCTTTACGCAGAGTAGCAGTGTGGGACGGTAAGGATAAACAGGCCATCGAGCCAATTACCGATCGGATGTCTTGGACGGCAAACACCATAAGCGAACTTTACAAGGCCAGATGGCAGGTTAGAATATTCTTTAGGGAGATAAAACAACTCTTGCACATTGAATCCTTCATTGGAACCAGTGAAAATGCAGTGATGATCCAGATATGGACGGCCTTTATAACGATACTCGCCCTAAAAGCACTCAAAGCAATGACAGGGCACAAATGGTGCCTGTCGAACCTAGTGGCCTTCATGCGTTCGAACCTGTTTGTAAAAGTGGATCTAAAGAAACGGCTCGGTCAGCCATTTGACCGTGGGCACCCTCCACCCCAAAAGGAACTACAAGGGGTTCTTTTTTGAAAAAAGATCAAAATGGACTGTAAAGTCAATGAAATGGTTAAATTTATTCCACCCTAAATTTATTTAGGCCAGGATTGATTTCATACTTATGTTTTAAGGAATAATTTTCTTAACATACTTAATCGCCATTATGAAGCCTTGAAACCTGTATTACAGCACTAAATTTTTTCGGCGATGACTTCGACCATCAGACAAGTGCAGATCGAGGCTCCCGGAATTTTCTCCAAATCCTCTAATTCGGAAAGGGCTTCTGTTACATCGTTCGCAGTCAAATAATCTTGAAGGACCAGCCTGGGAAAGTAGCTCTGAAAGAAGGTTTTTGGCCATCGCCAAACTCCATTGTCCGCGGTCGCAATTTTGATTATAGGGCGAAACCCAGTAATTTTCATTCCCATTTCTGTCACAATACTAGGTAGGTATCTGCCAATATCAACTTCGTTTTCTGTATCCTTAAAACTTTTTAAGGCCATCTCAATTCCCTTGGCAAGTGCTTCTTTTCGGGGTTCGGTCTCAAGAGTTGACCAATGATAATATTCTTGCATAACCATTTTACCCCCTGGTCTAAGCGCTAGATGTACTTTCTCAAGGATTTCTTTAGGATTCGGAATCCATGCCAACGCCCACCGACAATACATTCCATCTAAACTTTCAGGTCCAAGTCGCATATCTTCAAAGTCGGAATGAATCGCTTCGATGTTCAGGTTATATTTATCGGCGACCTGTTTTAAAAATTCGATATAGCCAGAAGATTTATCGATCCCGATAACTTTTCCCTTCTGCCCGGTCAAGAAAGCCAATTCTTTTGAACAATATCCTGGCCCGCATCCAAGATCTAGTATAGTTTGCCCCGCTCGAAAATTTGCCAAACGCCATCCGGTTTGTGCCTCTTCGGCCCATACTTGATGTTGCACCCCCAATCTGAAAAGCTCTTCTTCGTCCACTCCTAAAATATATGCCTGGTCCTTTTTCAAATTCCTTATTTTACAAATATTTCAAGTTTATCATTTCGGCCTTCCATATAAATAATCCATATCAGGTTTCTCGGTAGCTAAATAATGTACCCAAATATAAACATGGCCAAAGGCACTTGCTAACAACGCAGCTTTGGAATCAAAAGCAATGGCAATAGCCCAAAACATCATAAAACCAAAAACGTACATGCTGTTGCTTGAATATTTGAACACTCCTTTTTGGACCAAAGGCATGTTTCGGTATTTTAAATCGAAATGATCGGCCCCTGCTGCCCGCATAAAGCTAAAATATCTTTTGACACTGTACATAGCATACTCATGACACATGAAAAATCGAAGAATTTAGGATGCGTATTTTAGTTTCTAAACAAGGCAAAATTATTAAGCATAGCCGTAGCTACGGTTAATAATTTTAACGCCGTTAGAGGCAAAAAGACGCTTATAAAAATTCGGGTTTTCATGTGTCATGAGTATATACATCGCGGGCACAAATAAGGCGACTGAAATAATCGTTCTCGGAAGATTCTCCATTCCAAGACTTCCCTGATCGATCCGTGCAAGTAAAAATAAAGTGAGAGGTCTTCCGATGAGCAACAAAAAGAAGATGACCAGATATGTCTTAAACCCCATAGAATTGCTGACGGCCTGTGATTTCAGTTCCATCCGCCAGGTCAGCCATACAAATATCTGATGTACAATCGGAACGCTGATGGTCAACCAAAACAAAGATGGAAATGGGCGACCGATTTTTATCCACAAAAACCAAGTCAATGACAAAAGCACGGCCAAGGCCAAAAAATGTAAAAGTTGGCCCGACCACAAATTGGGCGGATGGTTTTTATCCATTCTTGGCTATTTTCCAGAGTAGATTACGTGGTTGCCATCCGCGCCCGATAGAAGATAGGCGAAGA
Source organism: Flavobacteriales bacterium (assembly GCA_003232435.1). GTDB lineage: Bacteria > Bacteroidota > Bacteroidia > Flavobacteriales > Flavobacteriaceae > Aurantibacter_A. Next base: position 4,617 of record QIJL01000161.1, read on the forward strand.
GGTCGGTGATCTCTTTCTCGTTCAACCGGTTCAAAAGCCCTGGAGGCATTGGTGATACCGGTGACGGTTCTTCTTTTTCAACATCGGCCTTTGCCAATTTTACTGTGTACCCGGGATTGAAAGCGTTGGGCATAATGCTCAATGAATCTCCTTCTTCCGACAACAATCGACCAATAACCTTTTTGCCTTCCTTGGTATAAAAAATCGTGTTGGCATATTGATCTGAAATTTCGTCGTTCGGGCTGACCATTGAAAATGTCAGGTCAGAACTGCCGAATTTCGAATAAATTTGCGAAAGGTCGGGGCCCGAGGCACCGCCTTCTCCCTTCATTCTGTGGCATGTTATGCACATGGCTGCTTTATATGCCCGTTCGCCATCAGCTAAAGTACCTTTATAAGAACCCTTGTTTTCATCGTATATGGTGTTGACATCTCTCATAGTGTAACTTTTGCCAGGCCCTATGGGGTTCGGAAGATTCCCAAGTGCCTCCATGGGGGAGTAGATTCCCGACTGCTCTTCGAAATACTCCTTTTCAGCATCGGGAACGTGGACCATGGCTTGTTGCCGTACGTTTTCGATATAAGCCTTAAAACTCATTCCTCCTTTGGAATTCATCACATCAAAAAACCATTTAAAGTATTTTTCTCGGAGGTCCTTTGTCCAGCCTTTTTCTGCATGGCTTAATAACATACCGTAGTAAATCGATTCACTTGGCGGCATTTTGGCGATGACATCGCGAATGAGCGGTCCGTATTGTTCACTTCGTATTGTAGCTTCTTCCGATAACATTTCGACACCTTCGGTAATTGTTTTTTCCTTGGTATGTTTTTCTAGAAGGTCGACTAGACCTTCTGTAATACCATCGGCCTTTAAGAACAAGAGTAGTTGCCCTATTTCGCGATTTATGGCATTATTCGTATGCGGAAAATAGGCATTCAGCTTTTTGGCCGTGGCCGCTCGATACTTGTTCGAAGGTTCGCCCATACGAATAAACAAGAGGGAATAGTTTCGTAATAAGTCGAGCTGGTTCCCTTGTGTCAAAGTTTCTAACCTTAGTTGATTCAATTTCTCTAAAATTTTTGGCTGTAGACTTTTATCGGCCTGATGTGCCAAGGCGATTCCCGCTTCGATGGTTTTGGTCGCATCTTCTTCATCGAGGAATCTTTGTTGCCAATTATCCGTTGGTTGGTGTTCAAGGGCCACTCGCGCGGCATAGCGGATGAATCGATCTTCATGGTTTAAATTATCCCATGCCACGCTAATTCCCTCTTCGGATTGTTCTGTGTGAAATTTTTCAAGGCTATGTCGCAGTTGACGTAACCCTTGGGCCTCGACATTTTCGGTCAATTCTGTACTATCGATATCCGACCCCGTATATTTAAGTCTGAAAAAATGGGAATCTAGTCTTCTACCTCCGGTCGCGAAATACAAGTTTCCGTCAGCACCGGCTATCATATCGGTCAATGGCAATGGAGTGCCAGATAAGAATTCTTCTCTTTCTCCTTTGTAGGTGCTCCCATCGGGTTTTAAATCGATAAAATAGATTGTGCCGAAACTCCAGTCCATGATCAGGAGTCCGTTTTTATATTTCCCCGGAAAGTTTAGCCTATCCCCTGCGAGCACTGCCGTGGGCGAACCCTGTTCCAGATTGTGAACTGCCGGAAGTGCATCCGGGTAATACGCCGGCCATTTGCCAGAGCCAGTTCGCCAGCCGAATTCACTACCGCTTGTCACATGACAAATTCGAGTGGGGCGGTACCAGGGCATTCCTATGTCCCACTCCATATCGGCATCATAGGCGAAAAGCTCGCCATCTTTATTGAAGGCCATATCGAAAGGATTTCTATATCCCGCGGAAATCAATTCCCAATCAGTTCCCTCGGGATTGAATTTCGCGATCCATCCACCTGGCGCTTTTATATCGTTCGCATGCCCACGAGCATCCAAATAAGGTGCAAAAAGATTGTCTTCGCCCCAATTGTTCGGAAGCCGGCTATTTTCTTTTAAAGATTCAG
>QIJL01000455.1 GCA_003232435.1 Flavobacteriales bacterium
CGATAATTATCAGGTCTTGGGGAGCGACGGTCCAAACAACTTCCCCTTTGTTGATCGGGTCGATTTTATTGATCTGGGTTCCGACCAATCCCACAGGATGAGGGCCGGAAACTTTATGAATTTCGATTCCCGACATTCCCGCCAAAGGGGAATTCGACGATTTTCCAACGGATACATGAACTTTGCCCGGAGTCAATTTTCCGAGAGCGGAAATCGCCGCCTGCAATTCTTTTTCTTTTCCTTGTAAAACATAATCTGAATCCGCAGCCAAAGGAGCCGTAGCGTAACCCGAAATAAAAATCGCTTTAGGGTTCACATCCGGGTTGGCTATTATGTCATAAGGTCGTTGTTTGATATAGGGCCAACAACCAGATTTCAACAAAAAGGATTTTATGTTTTCTTTGGATGTCGATTGAAGGTCCAATGTGCCGTGAACCAGAGCATCTTGACTTTTATCGGGTAGAATTTTCAAGTTCAGAATTCTTCTCCTTGCCCCTCTTTCGATTTCTACCAATTCTCCGCTTACCGGCGAAACGAAGAGCATATCTTCGTTGTCTTTACTGTAAAAAAGTGCTTCTCCGGCCTTGACCTCTGCACCTTGTTTTACTAGCATTTTAGGGGTTATTCCGTGAAAATCGTTGAGATTGATCGCATAAACATTGCTTAAAACGGCTTTTGAAGTAGTCTGTTCCGCAGTGCCGACAAGGTTGATGTTCAAGCCCTTTTTAATTCGGATGTCTTTAGACATATTTTTGTAGACCTTATAGTGAACTCGTTTAAACTTTTTCAATTGGCTAAAAAATTGCCCTTTTGCGTCCGCTTTTTGCCCTTTTTTCGTCCCGTAGCGATGCTATGCGACTCAAAAACGCCTTCAACCGGACCCAAAATGGCTAATTTTCGCCTCAATTCAAAAGGTTTAAACGAGTTCATTGAAAATTCGAGCAAATTTAGCATTAAAACGATTGTTTTCATAATGAACTGGTTTAAACTTTTAGTGTTTAAGCGAAAAAAAGAGATTTTGTATTCCAATGAGAACTTTTTTAAGCAGTATAGTTAAAACTATGATGCGCGAAAAAGGCAAAGTTGGAGGGGTGCACGACAAATTTCCCTTTTCTGTTCAAAAGAAAGCCATTTTACCGGATTGTCCTCCCCAGCCCCCCGAAGTGAACCTGCCTGCCCTCCTACGGCGGGTAAACCGGCAGGCAGGTCTGTTCGATTTAGGGAAATTTGTCGTGCACCCAGTTTGAGCGAAAAAGGCATAATCGAAAAGGTTGTGGAATTATTTGCGAGGCGGACAATAAAAGTCTGAACAAGTCTATCGATCGCCTATTAAATCGGGCAATACAACGAGGTAAATTTTTTAGGTATGCTTTTTGTTTAACTTTACCGAAAATTTGTCGGAATATGAGCCTAAACGCCATTAAAGCCATACTGTTACTTTTTTTTGCTACCTCGGCATATTCGCAGGTACATGAAGAAGTGAATGCTCCCGATCATATAAAATCGATTGTTTTTAAGGGGCAGACCGAAGATCAATTTCCGGTCGTTAAAGTCGGAGAGCCGATTTATCTTGAATTCGATGACCTTACAGCAAACGAACAGGATTATTATTACAAAATAATTCACTGCGATTATGACTGGTCGACTTCCAGCTTGTTAAAATCGCAATACCTTACAGGCGTCGATAATCAACGTATCATCAACTACGAAAATAGCTATAACACGCTGCAACCGTATTCCAACTATAAACTTCAGATTCCCAATAATGAAGTAAGGCCGAAAGTCAGTGGTAATTATGTTTTGGAAATCTATAACAGCAGAGACGATTTACAATTCTCAAGAAGGTTTGTCGTCTATAAAGATTTGGTCAAAGTTGGCGGCGTGGTCAAGCGATCTCGTGATTTTGATTTTTTAAATGAAAAACAGGTGGTACAGTTTACGATCAATGCCGGCAATGCGCAGTTGGTCAATCCGAAGAAAGAAGTGAAAATCGCGATTGTTCAAAACCATCATTGGCCTACTGCCCTTTATGATATACCTCCTCAATTTACGATAGGAACCGAGTTGGTCTATAAATATGACTTTGAAACTAGTTTCTTCGGAGGTAATGAATTCCTCAATTTTGACACCAAAGATTTAAGGGCCCCTAGTTCTGTGATATCACATATCGAGCTGGAAGACATTTACCAACATTACTTATTTGCAGACAGGTTGCGCTACGAAATACCCTATACCTATTATCCTGATGTAAATGGCGATTTCGTCATCCGCACATTGCAAGGAGATGATATTTCAAGGGAAGCGGAATACACCAACGTACACTTTAGTTTACCTTATGACCAGGTTTTAGGCCTCGATAATGTATATATCTTCGGAAAGCACAATAATTATGCCTTAGTAGACGAGAACAAATTGACTTATAATGAAGATAACGGCATGATGGAAGGTGCCTTGAAATTAAAACAGGGGTTTTATAATTATAAATATATAGTGCAAAAGGAAGATGGCCTGATCGACCTTAACACGATTTCGGGCAATTACCACTTTACCGAGAACAACTATCTGATCTTAGTGTACTATCGCGATTTCGGAGACCTCTACGATAGCATTATCGGAGTAAGTTCGGCCAATTCACGGAATATTACCAATTAGGGGAGGGAAGTACGAGGTACTAGGTTAGAAGTACGAGGTACGAGGTTAGAAGTACGAAGTAAAAAAGTTATGAGTTATGTGTTACGGGTTATGAAAAAAACTAAATCCATAAACCTATAAACCTGCCTCGCAGGCAGGCCCATCAACTCCTAAATTGCCCCACCTCCCTCAAAAAACCCAGGTTCTCCTCACGATAGCGTATATTTGTTCATTCTTTTCAGCGAATAAATGAGCGACAAACCGACCATAGTGCTCAAAGGCAGGTTCAGACTTGAATACAGGGGCACCGAATGTCTGAATTGCGGGCATCCGTTGCAGGTGGGCGATAAATTCTGCCCAAATTGTTCCCAGGCGAACAGTACCAAAAAATTGACGCTCAAAGATTTCTTCGATGAATTTTTTTCCAGTCTGATTTCCTATGACTCGAAACTGCTGCGAACACTATCGGCCTTGCTGATCAGCCCGGGCAGGATTACCAAGGATTTTATCAAGGGAAAAAGAGCCTCTTATACCAACCCTTTTCGATTTTTATTAAGCCTTTCGATAGTCTATTTTTTGATGGTCAATTACGGGGGTAATTATGAAAAGTGGGACAAGTACGGTTCAAAGAGCGAAAAACCTTTAATTACAAGTTTAAGCAATTGGGGCTTTAGTTATGGTACGGATGTGTCGCCAGAGCTAAATCAACAATTAGATTCTCTGGCACAAAGCGATGGCTATGAAAACTTTTTAGAAAAAGGCGGAAAACGGGATTCGCTGATTTTATTAAACCCTCAAACCTATTTTAATGCTATCTCCGGCCCTTCTTTTTCAGATCGTTTGGGAAGCAAGTTAGAGTTCTTTGAAACCGTGATCCGCAAAGATTCCATCTATGATTTCGAAGGTACAAATCGAAAATACGGCATACCAAGTACCATGGAGAACAGATTCTCTTTTAACGCCGCTAACGGAATTTTAAGACTTAATCAGCAGCCTGGCACCTTTTTCAGCACTGTGATTTCAAAGTTGCCGTTCGCCATATTTTTCTTTCTACCGGTCTTCGCACTCTTCATTTGGTTGGCGTATATCAGAAAAAAATACAATTATACCGATCATTTGATCTTTAGTTTTCACAATACGTCATTGTTGTTTATCTTGCTCATTATTAGCTATTTGATAGAATGGATTTTTGACAGAGACATCAATTGGGTTTTTCTAATCGTTTTTTGTGTCTATCTTTTTATAGCCATGTATCGGTTCTATCGGCAGGGCATTTTCAAAACTAGTGTCAAATATGTGTTTTTGAATGCGATTTTTTTTATATTGGCAACGTTTTCAATGATTGTCCTTTTTACAGGAAACATTTTTACATTTTAGACAATACCGAACATGACCACATTAGTTACCAAAGGCATAAAGATTTCAGTGCGTACCACTTTTGAAGGCACCTTCTTCAAAAACTACAAGATGCATTTTGCGTTCGGTTATACCATTACCATAGAGAACCAAAGCAAAGATTCTGTGCAGTTGAC
>QIJL01000600.1 GCA_003232435.1 Flavobacteriales bacterium
AATCCATACAATTACAACTTAAAAACGAGGAATAGATCTTATTGTAGGGCAAATGTTCTTAAACGTCTCTTATAACAACAAAGAAATCACGGGAAAGGTCGATGACGAGGTAGGCAAGCCCTTTCCCTTGAATGAACGCCGGGCGATGGGCGGTATCGGATCGCCCAAACTGTTCATTACCGAAACCAGTGTCGAGATTAGAAACCTGCTGATTTTGGACAATAATACTGATTCGTGCAATGTGGAGCTTCGCCCAAATGGAATTATCGTTCGGTTTCGGTCGCTGCTCGAAACTTTTGCCCTGGTGATTCCCTATTATAAGCTGGCGGTTTACAAAGGAGATCTCGCGATCTATTCAATTTACCGAGACCATTATTTTATCAAAGTACGTTCAGATACCAAGGCCATTCAGAAATTCTTTAAAAAAATGTTGGACTATAAAGCCGACAACGCACCTACTTCAATCGAGGATCTCTAGTGCAGCAATCACTAAATCAAGATAAGGTCAAGTATTTGGTAAAAAAACCTCCGCCATCATACATCGCGCACTACCGCCACCACAGGTTTCAATAGTTTCTAATGAACTGTGGACGATTTCATTGTTTTTTTCGATTGCCTTGATCTGAACATCCGAAAGACTGTTGTAGGCCGCTGAACTCATGACCATCAATCTCTTTTCATTTTTGCCCAAAACTTGGAGCATATTGCCAGCAAAACAGTGCATTTGTTCTTCCGTTATGGGCAAGATTTCCTTGTCATCTTTTTTTAAATGGTCCACGACAGTTTTTCGTTCTTTTTTATCATCAATGGCATCCAAACAAATAACAGCAAAGGTTTCGGCCATTGCCATCATTACATTGGTATGGTAAATTGGAAGGCGTTTGCCATCAACGGTTTGGTTTGCCGTAAATATTACCGGGAAGCAATCAAAATCTTCGCAGAACTCAATGAACAATTCTTCATGGGCACGTTCCGAAAGGGCACAATATGCTTTTTGGTTTACTCGATCTTTTAAAATACTACCTGTTCCTTCCAAAAAAACGCCTTCTTCTTCCGCCGAAGTATAATCTATAACATCATTGATTTTGAAACCTTGTTCTTCAAGAGTATCGAAAATATCGTCGCGACGTTCCCTTCTACGATTTTCTGCAAACATCGGGTAAACGACAACTGTACCACTATTGTGAAATGAAACCCAATTGTTGGGAAAAATGGAGTCAGGGGTGTCCGTTTCTTTTCGATCATCAACAACGATTACTTTTACCCCATGCCCTTGAAGTACTTTTACAAAATCATCGAATTCTTTTTGTGCCCTTGCATTAATTTGGGTGTTATTGATTTTAAGTTCCTCTTGAAAATAATTGTTCACGGCAGTCTGTTCGTTCATACGAAAGTTGACCGGCCGTATCATCAGAATTGTATTCGTAATCTGCATTGATAATCAAGGTTAATTGGGCGGTAAAATTAATTCTTTTGAACTACTATTTCTGGAATTAGCAAAAAAGATATTGTATGTCCGCTTTTAGGCCTAATCTTAATGTTTTGGTTTTTGTGAGTAAAATCCATATAATGTAACATATTGATAATTAGTGATTTAATAATTTTTATTTTGTCGACTTTATGTAATAATCATCCTTTATGACATTTAACAGACATACAAAAAAGATATATGTATATCCGTTATTATACCAGAACCCTTTTCAAAACGGGGAAAATTCTATTACACCCTTTAAGGACATGGCGAATAATTGAATTTCCATCTTTCCTTTTTGCCCCGGGGCCCTTAAGGGAGAAGGAAAGCCCGAAAATATACCCTACTGGCACAATAGCGGATAAGCATAAAGATATTCGTAGATTTCATTCTTAAAATGGTCTACTAAATTATGGCAGAAGAAAGAAATCTGAAAGAATTGATTCGAAGCATGCAGCCAAAATTGCATCCTGGGGAATTTATCTTCACCTCGCAATCCTCCTTGGCGACAATTCCTCCAGAGGGAATAATCGGGCAGTTTACCGAGAAAGAGGGAATAACCATAATTATGGAACGATCAAAAGCTGATGACTTAGGCCTCTCCTACACTTATGTTGCTTCATGGATAACCCTAACCGTACATTCTTCTTTGGATGCCGTCGGACTCACAGCTGTTTTTTCTTCGGAATTGGCAAAACATGGAATAAGTTGCAATGTTGTTGCCGCCTTATATCACGACCATATTTTTGTGGATAAGAAAGATGGAGAAAGAGCCTTAAGAGTATTAACTGAACTGGCCGAAAATTACGAATAGCTTTATTCTCTGACCAATGGCAAAGTACTACAGCGAAGCAAGCCCCCTTGTTTGGCAATTTCGGAATACGGAATTTCCTCTACCGTAAAACCCTGTTCGCGCAGCCACTTGTTCAGTCGGGTGAAACTTCTTTCAGAAACAACGACTTCCGGGGAAATCGAAAATACGTTGCTGAACATCTGGTACATTTCATCGGCAGTAATCTCAAAAATATTTTCCCTTCCAAAGAATTCGACCAGCCATTGATATTCTTCTTCGACCAAAAACCCGTTTTTATGTAAAATTGCCTTCCCCTTACCGATTGGCTGAAAACAACAATCAAGATGCAGTGCATTTTCTTTTGCATTGGTATTCGACTTTCGCAACTCAAAAGATTTTATTTTTTTATCAGGGAATTCCCGCTGTAAAAACTCAACGGCTTCTTTGTTAGTCCTCGCGGTAATGTAATCCGGATAATCTTCCGCAGTATAGGTGCCAACAAAAATATTATCGTTCCAAGGCATTACATCACCACCTTCGACGTGAACTTCTTCTGGAGGCCGAATGACATTTCCCTCTGGTATTCTGTCCAAAACATGAAGTATCGCCTCAATTTCCTTTTCACGATCCGGAAGTATATTGGCCAAAATCAATTTTTGACCAATGACAAAAGCAATATCCCGAGAAAAAATTTGGTTACAATTTTCAAGGGTCTCCGGTCTAAAAATGGCTACACCATACCTTTTAAAAACGTTTGCGAAAGCATCCATTTCAAGTGTCATATCCTCTTCTTTGGGATAGGTACCTGCCAGAATATGTTCTAACGACTTTGGATCATAGGCCTCTTCAGGTTTTGGAGTCGGCCCGCAACTGGCAGTTGTTCCCAAAAGCACCGCCTTTAAAGAAGAGGTTTCATCGTTTACATTCAGGTGCAACATATCATTGGTTTAAGTCAAAAAAATGTATTAAAAAAAGCCCTTTTAACATAAAAGGGCTTTTTTTGTTTTTTTATAAGGTAGCAATCTACCTCAAATCGAGGTCGAGAAAAGGACGATAATTTTCACCGATGTAAACCTGTCTCGGTCTACCTATTGGTTCTCCACGAAGACGCATTTCTCGCCAGTGAGCAATCCAACCCGGTAAGCGGCCCACAGCGAACATTACAGTGAACATTTCTGTTGGTATGCCCAAAGCTCGATAGATTATGCCTGAATAAAAGTCAACATTCGGGTATAATTTTCTTTTTACGAAATATTCATCTTCCAAGGCTTCTTTGGCAAGTCCTTTGGCAATTTCAAGAATAGGGTCTTCGATACCCAAATCGCTTAAAACTTCATCGGCAGCCTTTTTGATAATCTTTGCCCTAGGGTCAAAGTTCTTATAGACTCTATGCCCAAAGCCCATTAAACGGAAAGGGTCTTCTTTATCCTTGGCTTTGGCCATATACTTTTTGGTGTCGCCACCATCTGCTTCAATTGCCGCAAGCATCTCCAATACCGCCTGATTGGCTCCTCCGTGCAATGGACCCCATAATGCTGAAATTCCCGCGGAGAGTGAAGCGAAAAGCCCTGCATGCGAAGAACCTACAATTCGAACGGTGGAAGTAGAACAGTTTTGTTCGTGATCTCCATGTAAAATCAAGAGCTTATCAAGTGCATCGATAACCACCTTGTTTTTCACGTATTCTTTGGTCGGTTTTTTGAACATCATTTTATGCATGTTCTCTACATATCCCAAGCTATCATCTCCATAGTCCAAGGGCAAGCCTTTTTGCTTTCGCATGGTCCATGCCACTAGTACCGGAAACTTTGCCATTATACGCACAATAGCACCATACATTTCATCTT
>QIJL01000572.1 GCA_003232435.1 Flavobacteriales bacterium
ACCAAATGGTCTTTCATATATAAAGTCGATTTGTCCATAAATGTAAAAAGGGTATATGAGGTGTCGGTGTTTGAACAAAATTAAACAAGATTGAACAAGGTCGCGCATGATAAACCCCTTCCTCATGAGTAATTTTATTACTAATCAAATTTAGTTTTTAAAATACAAATAGTATCAAAAGCGAACATCATGATGAAAAAAGTATTTATGGGACTTACCCTATTATTGGTTATCAGTGTGGTTCATGGACAACGAAAAGAACAAAAGAAAAACAAAGCGATCGAATTCCCGATGAATGAAAAGCATTGGGCGGCCGCGACCGACAATGTAGACTTCATAATCTACAAATCGGTATCGGCGGTGCGAAGCAATAATGAAAATGGTTTCGGTATCATGCTAAAGGATTTTGAGTTTACGGATGGAACGATCGAGTTCGATGTGGAACTTATTCCCGGCATCGATTTTAGACTAGATAAGGATACACTGAATTCAGAGAAATTTTACATCCGTTATTTTGGAACCCCAGATGAATTGAAGAGAACAACATTGCAATATGCAGCTGTTATCGATAAGGTAAACCTATGGGATGTTACCGATGACTATCAAGCGGCTGCAACCATTCATGAAGAAAAATGGAACCATGTGAAATTGGTGGTCAATGGAAAGCAAATGAAAGTATATGTGAACGATATGCAACGGGCGGCTTTACATGTTCCTGCATTGGAAGGTATTACAAAATCCGGAGCAATAGCACTTACCGGAAATGTAGTGTATGCCAATTTTGTTGTGCGACCGGGTGCTACGGAAGGTTTGCCCTCGGGCGAAGGGTACGATCCGACATACAATGACTCGCGCTATATACGCAATTGGTCGGTGACCGACCCTATGGACTTTCCGTTCGGTAAGGACTTAATGCGTGATACACCCCGTGGTTCGATTGGTATCGACCCGGTTTTATTCGATAGCACGGCTGTCTGGAAACCACTAAAAGCGGGGCGTCGAGGTCTGGTCAATCTAACCCGTCTATTTGGAGCAACGGAACGGGGAGAAAGAAGATTGACATGGATAAAAACTACTATTTCTTCAGAAACAGATCAGAAAAAAAGAGTCGATATGGGTTTTAGCGATGAGGTCTGGGTTTTTATCAACGGACAACCCTTGCTTACCGATAAAAACTACTTTGGCTCTCCCGGCATGAAAGAGCCAAGGGGCAGATGCACTATTGAGAATACGTCATTTCAGCTTCCCTTGCAAAAAGGGGAAAATGAAATTCTCATTGGTGTAACGAATTACTTTTTTGGATGGGGCATCATTGCCCGTGTGGCCAATACTGATGGTTTGAAATTCAACTGATAGTAAGAATGGAATTATAAACTCCAAAATACGATTTGATCATGATGATAAATTTTAGAGGATTTTTATTTTTAAGTGTTTTCTTTTTGACCATGAAAATCAGATTGTTTAAAAGTATATTGTTTATCTCCACGCTTCTAGCAACTGCCTCAGTGGTTGCGCAGAAAAAAGGGAAGCACATCCCGATGAGAACTGAAAACTGGGAGTTTAAAGCAGGAACTGCGGAATTTATTGAATATAAATCTAGGCCTTCACTAAAGGTCGTAACCAGTAGTGACCGGGTTATATTAAGAGGTTTGAATTTTGTAAATGGCACTATTGAATATGATATCGAGATTTTGGACCCCTCGTTTGCATCGGTCTATTTTAGATGGCAAGATGCCCTAGAGAACGAATGCTTTTATTTCCGTACCGGAGCGGCGGGAAATCCATTCGCAGTAGATGCCATTCAATATGCTCCTCACGTGAAAGGTATCAATTTATGGGATGTACTTCATCATTATCAGTCAAATGCTGATTTTAAAACTGGTATGTGGAACCACGTAAAAATAATTGTTTCGGGTCGGCAAATGCGAGTTTTTGTTAATGACATGGAACATCCGTCATTGGAGATTCCAAAACTGGAAGGTAATACATTGGAAGGTCTTTTGGCTTTTGATGGTCAGGCTATAATCTCGAATCTTGAAGTGAAGGCAAATGAGGTTGAAGGACTTTTGCCTGAACCTGGAATAGACCCGATAACCAATGATCCACGATACTTTCGTAAATGGCAGGTCAGCAAGCCAATTGCAACGGCCAAAAATATAGATTTTGATATGGAGTATTATCCAAAAGAAGATACGAAATGGGAAGAAATAATGGCCGAGCGCAGAGGTTTGATTAATCTTACTCGAAAATTTGGAAGTATCGATGGTCGCAGAATCGTATGGTTAAAGACCACTATCAATTCTGCCAAAGAACAAGAAAGGCTACTTCACTTAGGTTTTAGCGATGAGGTTTGGGTTTTTATAAACAACCGGCCTCTATATGTTGATAAAAATTATTTTGGTACACCGCTTATGAAATTTCCCAACGGCCGCTGTACTATTGAAAATTCCTCTTTTGACATTCCGTTGAAAGAGGGACAAAACGAATTGTTAATAGGTGTGGCTAACAATTTTTACGGATGGGGCATTGTGGCCCGATTGGATAAACTGGTTGATTTGAAGTTGGAACTAGAGTAACGAACTATTTAAAATGAATAGAGGTCAGTAGATAAATTCATAGTGCCAATTTAACAAAAATAGTGGTTTGATGGGCCCTCCCCTTTTTTCAAGGGGCGACACAGCGAGAGCTGTGGGCGAGCTCGGAGATTGCAAAAACCAACATAGCGGGCTAAAAAAGATGATTTTCAGCTATGTAACTAACTACTGACCTCTGAAAATGAAAATCCAATGTGACAATGATTTTTAGTATTCATCAATCATTATTAATCCAAAAAAAAGATATCTATCATGAAAATAAATCTTAGCATCGTTTTAATCCTAGGTTTATCCTTATTTCAATTTTCTTGTGCGCAAGAGAATCAAAAAAAATCCAAAACTCAAGATTTTCCTTTTACAGAGATCAATTGGAGCATTATTGACAAAGAAGGATCAGTACAACCAATTGATACAATGATATACGATAATAAAACGGCTTTGCATTTACCTTTAGGGCATACAGCTAATTTAAAAAGCCAAAAGTTTAAGAACTTTATAATTGAATTTGATGTCATTGGTTTTGTAATGCCTGGATTGGGCTTTCGAGTTCAGGACAATGACAACTACGAATTGATTTATATAAGAGCTGGTTCAAGTAATAAGAAGGATGCCCTTCAGTACATCCCAATTGATAATGGCAATTTGCCTTGGCAGTTATACAACTATCCTAAAATATGAAGCAAAGGCTGAGTTTGCCAACAGAAAAATAGTTTCATTACCGCTGTCTTTTCAGATATATTTTAGGCAGGGAGCAATTAGTGACAGCCTACGATTAAAATTAGAAGAGCAGAACATTCTATTTTCCAAAGAAGCCCAAGTTCAATCGATAGATGAGAAAACATGGGAAGTTGGAGACATCGGAAAATTAATTGGATTGGAATTTAGAAAAACGGTCTCAAATTGGGAGGTATGGAACCCTTATGTATGGACACATGTAAAGATGGTTGTCAATGGAGACCAAGCATTTGTTTATGTAGAAGATATGGGCATTCCAAAAATGGAAATAAAGAACTTAAAGCGAAATGCTCAGTTAGGTGGTATTTGTTTGAAAAACCAGTTTTTTGATGCCTTTTTTACCGATATTTCGATTACAGAACTACAAAACCCGAAAAAAACCGAAAGCAAACCTTCCAAAGAAAAACTATCAGCCAATTATTTGACCAAATGGAATATCTCTGAAATGTTTACCAAAGACTCGATTAATTTTGTATCGCAATTAGATTCGATATTTCAGAACAAAGGCAAATTCAAGTCTATTGAAGCAGATGACGATGGTTTACTTAATATCAGTCGTTTCTATGATGATATGACCAAGACGGTAGCCTTAAGCTGTAACTTAGAATCGGAATCCGATAAAACAGTTAAATTGAACTTTGACTACGCCGACCATCTGGTCATGCTTTTAAATTCAGAGATTCTGTTTGACAAAGGAATGAACTTTGCGCCACCCGCTGGAAAAGGGGAAGAAGGAAGAGTGTTCGTAAACGATGAAAGCGTTGAACTCAAGTTGAAGAAAGGGAAGAACAAATTGGTCTTTATGCTCTCGGCTGACAATCGCCAAAAATTCAATTGGGGATTTATTGCAAACTTGGAAAGCCTAGAGGGAATTTCAAAGGAATAACCGGCACTGGCTTTTTTTAGTTCCCCTCCTTTGGAGAGCCTGCCCCGAATTCACTTCGGGGGGCTAGGGGAGGCCTTTACCCCGCCCTCTGAATAACCTCAAAAACCCGATTGCCATCAAGCTTTAAAGTTTTGGAAGGGAATTTTAGAATCAATGCATAATCATGGGTCGCCATTAAAATAGTTCGCCCCGCTTTATTGATGTCTTGCAGAACTTTCATGACCTCGACGCTAGTTTGTGGATCCAAGTTACCTGTGGGCTCGTCGGCCAGAATCAATTCGGGGTCGTTCAAAAGTGCCCTACCGATGGCAATACGTTGCTGCTCCCCTCCGGAGACTTGATGCGGAAATTTAAAACCCTTTGTCTTCATACCGACCTTTTCCAATACTTCCTTGATCTTTTTGTCGATAAGGTCTTGGTCTTTCCAGCCGGTGGCCTTGAGTACGAAAAGTAGATTGTTATAGATATTCCGGTCGGGGAGAAGTTTAAAATCCTGAAAGACGATTCCTAATTTCCGCCTCAAGAATGGGATGTCTTTTTCCTTCAGTTCGGTCAAGTCAAAATCGACTATATGCCCTGTGCCTTTTCTGAGAGGTAAATCCCCATAAAGGGTTTTCATAAAACTACTTTTGCCGCTTCCGGTCTTTCCGATGAGGTATACGAATTCCCCTTTTTTAATGTCGAGGCTGATGTTGTTCAGTACCAGGCTTTCCTTCTGGAAAACCGCGACATCTTTTAGTTCAAGTATTGTTTCGGACATCGGTTAAGTTATTAAGTTAGTGGGTTATTAAGTTGAGTTAGTGGTTAAAAGTTAATCTTGTTAACTTGTAAATTCCATCCCGATAATCATCGGGGCCAAATTCCAAATTGCGCAACTCGCAGTTCCTACTTCTTACCTCAAAATTATTTCACAGAGTTTCGCAGAGAAGGCACGGAGTTTCACGGAGACAGAATCGGTAATCTGAAATCGAACATAACTCTAAACTCGTAACTCTAAACTCGTACCTCGTACCTCTCAATTCGTATTTCGTATTTCGTACCTCGTACCTCGTACCTCGTACCTCGTACCTCGTACCTCGTACCTCGTACCTCGTACCTCGTACCTCGTACCTCGTACCTCGTACTTCGTACTTCGTACTTCGAATGTTGATATAAAAGTAATAAGTTCTGATCGAACGTCCTTCCATCGATAGCATAAATCTTTTTCCTTTGTACTTTTTATAAGCTATGCGCGAATCGCAATGCGCTACGTGCGGTTGTTTTGGCTTATTTTGACAAGCGCAAGGCGATCAGTGTTTGGCGAAAAGCGTATATCCGCATACTTAGGTACAATATTTGACGTTATTAAAATTAATATACGGTTACTCTGAACTAGTTAGAACACTATGCTACAAAAAATCACCGCCTTTTTCCTCGTTTTCTCGGGGATGGTTTTTATAGGGTCGGCCCAAGAGACCAAAATATATACCCACGACGACAAACAATACCAAGATGCGCTCGCATTATATAACAATGAGCAGTATCAGGCCGCGCAGACGTTATTCCAAAAGGTAAAAAATTCCGCTAAAGATGGGGAGACCAAGGCCAATAGTGCCTACTATGAGGCAAATGCCGCGGTGCGATTGAATCAACTGGGCGCTGACCGTTTGATGGAGGATTTTGTTGAACAGTACCCGACCTCCACTAAAAGAAACAATGCCTTTGCCGATGTGGCTCTTTATTATTTTGAGACCGGTAAATACCCTTATGCGTTGAAATGGTACAATAGGGTTGATCAAACCGCACTTTCGCTTGGCGAGATGGAACGCTTTAATTTTAACTACGGATACTCTTTATTTGCGTCAAAACAGACAAAAGAGGCTGAACGCTACCTTAACAAGGTTGCCGATTCCCAAACCTATGGTTCCCAGGCAAAGTATTATTTAGGATATATTTCTTATCAGGAGGATGATTATGAAGAGGCGAACGAACGTTTCGATAAAATCACAGATCCGGAAATTCTGGAAGAAAAAATGAGCTATTACCAAGCAGACATGAATTTCAAGCTTGGCAATTTCGAGGAGGCCATCGCACTTGCGAAAAAGCAGCTCCCAAAAGCCGATCGCAAAGAGGTTTCCGAACTCAACAAGATCATTGGGGAGAGCTATTTCAATCTCAAGCAATATGATAATGCAATTCCGTATCTAGAAGAATATAAGGGCAAACGCGGTAAATGGAACAATACCGATTATTATTTATTAGGATATGCCCACTACAAGCAAGGCGATTACACTGCGGCAGAACAGCAGTTCAATAAAATAATTGGCGGAACGAACAGTGTTTCACAAAATGCCTATTACCATTTGGCGGAATGTTATTTGAAATTGGATAAAAAGCAGGAAGCCCTCAACGCTTTCCGGAATGCTTCCCAAATGGATTTTAGCCCTGAGATCCAACAAGATGCTTATTTAAACTATGCGCGATTGAGTTATGAAATCGGGAATCCGTATGAGCCGGTTCCACAAGTTATCGCCGATTATCTGGAGAAATATCCGAATGGAAA
>QIJL01000486.1 GCA_003232435.1 Flavobacteriales bacterium
ACCTTGATATTGAAACTGAAAAACAAGTTAATGCCTCTATCAAGCAACTTGGTATTACCCGCATAATCATTGCTCACAGGCCTGAAACTATCAAAATGGCGGATCGGATTTTTAGGATTGAGAAGGGACAATTGTTTGAAGGCTAGTTGATTTTACTGAGTCATAGATTTTGTTGCAAAAACTATCGGTTTTGCGACATCTCAACGGCGGCTTTGAACTCTTATTGAAATGTCGAAGTTGCCTAAAGAGCCAAGGACGTTTTAGCTATTCTCATTTGAACCAAAAATGGCCCATAGCAGTTCAGATCAAGCTCAATCCGTAGAAACAAATTCTTTTAGCTCGTTAAACAATATCTCCCAGGCAGGTTCGTGCTTCAGGGGTACGTGATTTGGGCTATCTAACATCACAAACTGAGCATCATTAATACCAGTCGCTAATTCCTGCCCTTGTTCAAATGGTTGAACCGAATCGTTTCGAGCGTGAAGGACTAATGTTGGGCTGGTGATTTTATTCAACAAGTCGGTAACATCAAAGTTGTCTACAGCCTCTCTGAGCAATGCCGCATTTTCAGCCGTGGTGGTATTACGCTGGAGTTCCACCAAGGAATCAATCTGTTCTTGAGTTCCCCCAGGTATATACATAGACGAGAACCCTTTGAGAAAGGCACTGCCCTGTTTCCCCCATCCATGCCGAATTAAAGTCAGCAGTGCCTCGCCTTGTTCCCTCTCTACCTCAGACCCTCGAACAAGGCGACCTTGTGCATAGCCTCCATGTAAAATTAGATGGCTGACCTTTTCCGGATGACGTGCAGCAAAGGCGACGGCAATTGGGGCACCTTGCGAGATGCCATATAACGCAAAATTTTCAAGATTAGCAGCTTCAATAACGGCTTCGAGGTCTTCCACACATCTTTCCAGGGAGAAATCATTGACTGACCAGTCCGACAGGCCATTTCCTCTTTGGTCATATCGGGTTACCTTAAAAATCCCCCCTAACTCATCCAAAAATGGTCGCCATAAAGGACTTTGCCAATCATTTTCTAAATGAGTTAGCCCATGGCCAGTCCGCACTAGTGAAGGACCGTTTCCAGTGGTAGCATATCCTATGTGAGTTCCATCGGTTGAATTGCAATAACGTATTCTTTGGGCTTTTGCACTTTTGATTTTGATAGATTTTTGCTCATTCAATTCTGATGCTTTTTGGACCTCCGCAATAAATCTAAAACCTTTACGCGGGACGGTTTTAATAATCTCTTGTTTTGAACCATTATCCCCAACAGCAGCTCTAGCCGCACTGATACGGGCGCTGATTGCGGAATCGGAAACAATCCTTCCGCGCCAAACGGATTCTATAAGGTCGTCTTGGGTCACAAGCGTACCAGCATTCTCAGCAAGGTAAACCAATAGATCAAATACCTGTGGTTCAATGTCTTGAGACACATCATCACAGAGAAGTTGCTGGTTGCGGATGTTTAACTCAAAGGAGCCAAATTTATAATTCATATCAGCCATTATTCACCAAAGGGGGCCAATTTCAATAAAAATAGCCGCCAGATACAAAAAAATCAGGAAAAGACAAGAGTTTCTAAAGAACTCCGCAAAGCATCAGATGTCCACTAGGGCCATAGTCGCTTCAACGTTTTAACCCAAATGGAGAAATCGACATGAATTATGAAAATCTTCGTCGCTACAAAGACGGCTCAATTGACTATTCGCATCATTTAAATATTGGTCGCATTGAACGAAGTCGTCAGGCACTCAACTTAGTCGGTGCTATTTCAAAACTGCTGCAGTCTATTTTTGATTTAGCAGCTAAAAGAAAGCTCGACCTGAATTCAGCACCGCGTAACATTTTGCACAAAACTAAGGATAAATTCAGCACCCAACATTTTTCTCATAAGGATTCCCAAAAAGCCGCCTAATGTCCACTAGGGATCATCAATGATTTTAAAATACAACGTAGTTTTTCCAGATCGTGACACGTTTACAAGGGCTCAAAGCGGCCTTCTGACCGTTGCAAAACCCATGACTTTTGCAACACCCCCCTGCCCTGAATAAAATCAAGCTCTTAGCGTTTGCATAAGTCCGTTTCATAATTGAAGGGGTATTTGTTGAATAAAATTTGGAAATATTCACATTAAAAAATTCGCCATTTGCGAATTTTTCCTCTTGTATCTGTTAATTTTGTTCCTAGCTATAGGTTGTCAGCATTACTCGTAACCTCGTCTAAGGCTGAGGCAGAAATGCCTTGCGGGAGATTACTCCCAACACTGTCTAGGCACATGTGGCCATGTTATCAGGCTGCGAGTCGCCGAGCGGAGCCGCCAAAAACGAGGCGTTTTGGCGGCTAGGGTGCGGGGAAAGCTGCGACGGTATGACCTTCTTTCATACGAGGTCCGTGACCTGAGGCAATGTTGCTTCAGCTATCGGGAGAAAGGAGGGTAAGATGATGAAGGGCAAGAAAAAAAATTGCACTAAATTGTCAACACGTGTTGACCTGTCGCAGTGGCTCCGATGGTTGAAACGCCATGTATTAAGACGGCGTTTTGTTTTGAGAATTCTGTATTTGCTACTTCGGTTAGTTACAGGATTTGATGGCTAGTCGGACCCCCTAGTTACCTATGAATTATTGAGGCTAGTTGTATGTTACATGAGGCGCTAAAAGCTGTCAGGAAGTTTCATCATTTTGGTGTCGGCGAGACGGCAAATGAAATTGGTGTTTCAATTTCTTACTTATCTGAATTAGAAAACGGCAAAAAACGGATTCATAGCGATATTCTTGAGGCCTACTCCCGTGTTTTTAATATTCCAGTCTCCGCAATTTATTTGATAGCCGAAAATTTGGACGGCTCTTCAAAAAATGGAAGCGGGGTTATCGCGCGAAAAATTGCCCAAATCATAAAATGGATTGCAGACGACTAATGGTGTACCCAGTCCATAAATCCCCACTATTTGGAATTCATAGTCTACACAGACTTGCTTCTGTAATTCAGACGCGTGTCGGTAGGTTAAGGAATTTGGATGATTTGATGAAACAGTTTCATGAAGGAGTAGTTTCCCGAAAAGGAAAACAAAGAAAAACAGAAACTCCAATCCGTACTATGCGACGACTTCATAATCGGATGACCTTACTTCTTTCTAGAATAGAAATGCCGGACTACCTTCATTCTGGCCGTAAAGGACGAAGCTACCAAACAAATGCAAAAGCACATGATGGTGCCTTGCAAAATTTTCAAGTTGATATCTCAAAATTTTACCAATCAACAAGCTGGCATCAGGTTTATCTGTGCTTCCATCACAATTTTAGATGCGGTTCGGACATTGCTGGAATAATCGCAAGCCTTTTAACTTATGAGGGTCGTATTCCAACTGGCAGTCCAGTTAGTTCACTTCTTTCTTTTTTCACGCACAAAGGGATGTTTGACGAATTGGAAAAAATTTCAAAAGAAAATGGATTGCGGATAACTGTATTTCAAGACGATATTTCGTTTTCAGGTGAAAAAATTGATGAAAGTTTTAGAAAACAGGTTCGACAAATTATTAAACGCCAAGATTTAATTCCAAAGCGTTCTAAGCAACGGTTTTACCATGGTGGTATGTCTCCAAAAATAACAGGAATTATGTTAACCGAAAAAGGAGCAAGAGCGCCATGGTCTAGGCACCTTGCCTTGAAGTACGCTCTCGATAATTTTCGAAACGCTAATAGCAAGGGCGAACTCAAAAAATCTTATAGCCGTTTAATGGGCCGAGTTTCAGAAATTCATAGTATCGAAGGAAGGTTTTTCGCTCTGAAAAAATCCTTAAAAGCAGAATATAAAGAAACTATAAATAATATGGTTTAGGGGCTTTGCCCCGCCGTATTGCAAGGGGTGTCCCCACCCTTCCGCGCTACGCTTGTGCAGGGCGGGTGAAACCCCTCCCCTTGCAATAACTCCCCCCACATTCGCCACGGGGCAGGAGTGCATGAAATGCACTCAATAAAATAGTCAGTAAAAATGTAGGAACTATTCATACCGTGTGATATAATCATACATAAGGAAAGGATTTTACAATGGGAAATGCAAGAAGCTCATATGTTGTCG
>QIJL01000313.1 GCA_003232435.1 Flavobacteriales bacterium
CAATTGATGAGCTGGTGGAAAAGCTCATTTTGATTGAAAAAATAGAAAATGGAGATAAGCAATCAGAAAATGGAGAAATTATTACAGACTCTGAACTGGATTTAGAAATCGAAAAATGGTTCAGGTAAACTGGACTTTTCAAGCAAAAGACAACTTAAAAATTATTACAGACTATATCTCCAGAGATTCAAAACTCTATGCAAAACTTCAAGTCGTAAGAATTAGGAATAGGGCGCATATTTTAAAGTCACGAATACGAGTGGGGAAAATAGTATCTGAAATTGACCAAAATAATATTCGAGAATTAATTGAAGGTAGATATAGAATTATTTATAAAATAGTATCTAAGAATCAAGTCGATATATTAACTGTGCATCATTCTGCAAGAGACCTGAAAAGAAGATATATTAAATTAATACGCAAGGTAACACAGCACCTCATACACCATAGCCGGATTCATTTTCGTTGTGGCGAGTAGATTTTTTTGAGTATTCCCCAAAATGATGCAGTATGGGTTCGTAATAGATAATCCCTGCGGATGAAGAGTTTCATTACACCTTCCTTAGGTCAACAGCTTTATCTTCCCCGGAATTCCTATCTTTGTACTGAACCGAAAAATCAGTAAAAAATGGATAGAAGCAAGAGGAAACCAATCAGGCAACTGGAACATCTACAAGCACAAATAGACAAGCTGAAACAAAACTACCTTACTCGTTTAGATACCGCGCAACACGAAAAGCAGGCCGTGGAGAAAGTAGGTCAGCCCTCCCACCCCACTCCTCACGATGATAAGATACAGGAAAAAACCAAAAAGCTTTTAGAACTGACCATCCGCACGGGAAAAGAAAGTGATCTTTATAAAGCCGTTACTAAAAAACTGAGAATATTGCTTAAGTCCGGCAAAACGTCCTTTTCTCCGGACAATTTGCAGGAAATTCAGCAAACCATGTAACAACTTCGGGGGAAAACTGACAACAGGGAGGTCTTCAAGCAAAAATTTTCAGCCATTCACAAAGATTTTTTCGACAAACTCGAAAATGCTCATCCCGGGCTCACCAAAACAGAATTGATGTTCTTCGCCCGTCTGCGTATCCACATGAGTTCACAGCAGATTGCTTCTGTCATGGACATCTCCATGGAAGCCATTCGCAAAAACCGTTACCGCATATGGAAAACGCTAAGACTGGAAACCACTGATTCACTCGAAGAGAATATTGAACGGATTTGACCCATTCCAATTGAAAACTACAAATTTTGTGCATAGCCTGTTGTTCCACCAAGCCTGACAGGCATCGGAATGATAAAAACAAAGGCAAGCTTGTTGCACTCCTTTTTTTGTTTAAGAATAATTGCACCTTTAATGTGAATATAGGATAGTTGTGCCTAATTGCTGTAATCGGAAACTAAATAAATTAATAACGTGTATCTTCAGCCACAGCGATTAGAGCGTACGTTGGAATTTCTGGTTAAATGTTTTTATTTTTTTACACCTATGAGTCCAGTCTAAAAAGGTAAAAAAGCGTAAATATTTAAAATCAAAGTTTATCTCATCTACAGTATTCGCTTATTTTCAACAACTTCCCTTTAGGGTAATTAGTGGTAAAATTACTTAAAATCATTATAGAACCTTTTTAGACCGGACTCATCTATAACTTCAAATGATTTCACAAAATCAGGTTCTCCCCGGTAATATACAAGGGAAATAGTTTCCTGGTTTACTAAACCTCCATGATTTTTACCACTAACATTTACACTAAAGTCTCCAAGGCTAGCAATCTGTTTTCCTCTAATGTCACAAAAACCACCTTTAAGTATAAAGATTTGTTCTTCCGACTTTGTAGTTGCTGTTATGCGTATTAGCTTATTCTCCGGCGGGGAAAATTTTAGTAAATAGGTAAGTCCAAAACCTTCTGCTCTGCGGTCATTAAAAATTTTTATATGTATTAGTTCTTTCGCTTTAAAGGAATTATTACCATAAAATTGACTGCCTGAAGACCAATCTGAAATGGGAATATTTATTTCTATTAACTCATTAATTATATTCATCTCGTTATTTTCCCTTTTATTCATTATTGTATTTATTTAACGTTTTGCATAACCGGCAGCAAAAAGCAGAGCGAGGAACGAGCGGCGCTTTTTGCTGTCCGAGTGCATGCAATTGTTAGCCGTAATTTAAGTGCTCTCCTTTTGTAAACCAATCGTGGTTTTCTTGGGAGAAATCAATAAAACGCAAGGTTCTTTCATAATACTCTGAGAATTTAGGATCGGTGTCCAGCGCCGACACCAAAGGTCTAATGTCAGTTTTCCTACTCTCTCTCCACCGTCTGGGCCAATCCACTGTCATGCCGGTACAGCACTTGATTTTATCTTTATCTTCTTGCACTTCCTCTTTGTAATGACTTTTGTACGGCAAGATGGTATTCAAATGTAATCCTTCATTATAGCCAGGCTTCATGAACGAACTTCCGAATGATACACCAATCCATTTTTGCATCTTTTCAGTTCTTGCGGCCTCAATAATTGGTTCACCAAGATATTTTCCTGATTCTTTGTCAAGCACCGCTTCTCCAACAGAAAGTGCTCCTCGGAGTGGCAGTTTATGTTCAATACCGTAACATATTGTTTCTGAGACCAGATGAGTGAAACTCGGTAATGACATTTTGTTGTAATTTGTCCAGAACATTATGGTATCGCTAAAGTAGGTGTTTCCAAGCACTAGCCATCCAACTGCGACATGTCCATCCGGCGTTGGCACAATATCTATGCCGCCCGTCTGCTCCTTTACATATTCAATCAACCGATCATATCGTTTTTCGATTTCTTTCAGGCCAATATTCACAAATAGGCTTTCAAAGCCAAGAACGTCGAGAAGGCAAAGCACTTTTTGTTCGTCTGGCATGTCTTATCCTTTTGAACGGTTAACGATTTGCATCAGTGGTTGCGTGCAGCAAGCGCAACGCCGCGGAACGCAATCCACTGCATGCGCTTGTTATGCCCAAATGTCATGGTAGGTACCTATCAATATCAAGAGCCCCATGAAATACTCCCAAGATATCAACAGCAGACTTCGTTTTTATGAAATAAGCGATCCGGTAATGGCCGTAAAGAAGAACCCGAATTTCCCCATCTTCCATTTCACGGTATTTGTGACCTATTTCTGGAAAACGACTTAGAATCTGTGCCTTCTCATAGATACCGGAAACAATCCTTTGTACTGCGCTCGGATTATCTGTCGCAATATAATCGTAGATATCTCGAAGCCAGTGATGCGCCTCCTCGGTCCATATTATTTCTACCATGTCCTAATCCGGTGCTTCATCTCTTCATTTGAAATTACTCGCCCTTTTCTTGAATCTTCGAGTCCTCGATCCACCATGCGCTCGAATGCTAATTCACGCATTATTTCTTCGTAACTCGCGTCTTCTGGCTGGGACTGTATTACTTCGGCCATCTTTTCTTTTACATTTGACATACGAACCTCCTTTTATTTGTTGGGTATAACGATAAACTCACCTGCCGCTTTGGAGCACCAGCGGAATAGCGGTCAGGTGTAGCGCATTGTTAGGCTATTTATTCAGCATTCAGATTCTTCAGAATTTTTCTTGCCAACGGCTCTTTTATTTCTTTATGCCGTGGAACTGCTTCAATAACTCCATTCTTCGGGTTTATCCAAAGAGAGTGCGATCTACCTTCCCTTTTCAAATAGCACCCTGCAATTCTGAACTTTCGCTCCAGGTCCCGACGTTTCACGCAACCTGCACCTTGACACGGATCACATCTTCGGGCAAACCACGAAGAATATCATCTCTCCGATCTTCCAAAATTAATTCGATAGCCTCTCTAAGACTATTCTTCGCTTCTTCAATTGTCTCACCTTGACCATTGGCTCCATGTATCTCCGGACATATTGCCCAATATCCCCCTTCCGGGGCCGCTTCAATAATGGCAGTAAACTCGGCTTTCATTTTTACCTCCTATTTTTACATGGCCTAACATAAGATTATGTGTACTAATGAAAATGGCGATTGTGCCATCTTCTGACTACCTAAACTCATGTTACTCATTTTATTTAATCGCTTAT
>QIJL01000482.1 GCA_003232435.1 Flavobacteriales bacterium
GGCCGATGTCAACGAAGAAAACAATGTTTGGCAGGCACCGGTGCCTCCGAAGGGTGAATAGGGCTAAGTTCACATACTCATTTATGATATACATTTAATCTCCTATGGGACGATGGATTTCTCCTTTCCAAAAAAAACAAAACTAAAAAGCAAAAAGTTGTTTGATTGCCTTTTTACTGAGGGAAAGACAATCAAGGCACATAACATAAAATTGTTTTATCTGCAGACCGAGCTACCTGCAGCAGTACAATTTCAAGTAGGCGTAACCGTGCCCAAAAAGAACTTCAGGAGCGCGGTTAAACGCAATCGTATCAAAAGATTGTTGAAGGAAGGTTATAGGCTCAATAAACACACTGTTTTTAACAATAGTGAAAGCTCTTTTGCGTTTCTATTTTTATACCTTGGAAAGGAAGTGCCAGACTACCAAGCTACAGTAAACTCGATAAAGGAAATACTTCAAAAATTTTTAAAGCAAACGAACGATGAATAGACTGATGAAAAAAAGGATTCTGATACCGGTGTTCGCCCTCACTTTTTTGATTGTGGGAAGTGGTTTTGTAAAAAATGACTTCTTCGAAATCGCAAAACAGATCGAGATTTTTACGACCCTTTTTAAAGAGCTTAACATGAACTACGTCGATGAGACCAATCCTGGGGAGTTAATGGATACTGCAATAAAGAACATGTTGAACGAACTAGACCCTTACACCAAGTTTTTAAACGAACAAGATGTCGAAGCATACCGAATCAACAATACTGGAGAATATTCGGGTATTGGCGCCTTGGTTCGTTCGTACAAAGATCGTTTGCTTATTATCGAACCGCACAAAGATTCCCCTGCAGATAAAGCTGGTCTCAAAGCCGGTGACGAAATCATAAAAATCGGGGATATCAACATTAGTGATTTTGACGATAATGCCAGTGAACTTTTGAAAGGGGCGAACAATACCTCGGTCGACGTTACATATAAAAGACAAGGAAAGACCGAGGTCACAACTGTTACTAGAGGAGCCATTGAAGTCGATGCGGTGCCCTACTCAAAAATGGCCGATGCTAAAACCGGCTATATCGTTTTGGCCAAGTTCAATTCAAAAGCGGCGAGTCAGACCAAAGAAGCCTTGAACGATCTCAAGGGCAAAGGTGCCGAAAAAATCATTTTGGATCTACGTGGTAACCCGGGGGGGTTGCTATCCGAGGCCATTAATGTGACCAATCTTTTTGTGCCAAAAGGCGAATTGATCGTAACCACAAAATCGAAAGTCAAAAAATTCAATCAACAGTACAAGACGAAAAACAAGGCTACGGATACTGAAATTCCTTTGGTCGTCCTAATCGATGGCAATAGTGCCTCGGCGAGTGAAATCGTTTCGGGAAGTCTTCAAGATTTGGATAGAGCAGTTGTCCTTGGTGCGCGTAGTTTTGGAAAAGGCCTTGTGCAACGGCCTCTGAAATTGACTTATGGCACACAGTTGAAAGTTACGATTTCGCGCTACTATACCCCATCGGGAAGGTGCATTCAATCTTTGGATTACTGGAACCGTGACGAAGAAGGCAATGCGGTCAGAAACACGGAATTTCAGAACTTTACGACTAGAAACGGACGTAGCGTGCAAGATGGCGGAGGCGTATTGCCAGATATTGAAATCGAGGCGGTAAAGGCCAATGAGCTGACCAAGGCCTTGATGAACAATTTGGTCATCTTTGATTATGCCACGGAATATTTTTATAAAAATCAGTTGCAAAATGTCTCCGATTTTAAATTCTCGGAAACAGATTATAGTAATTTCA
Source organism: Flavobacteriales bacterium (assembly GCA_003232435.1). Classification (GTDB taxonomy): domain Bacteria; phylum Bacteroidota; class Bacteroidia; order Flavobacteriales; family Flavobacteriaceae; genus Aurantibacter_A. The sequence continues at coordinate 1,789 of QIJL01000482.1, forward strand.
AAAACTTTGTACGGCAAAGTGATTTTTCTTTTGAAACGGCAACGGAAAAAACCTTAAAAGAAGCCTTGGCCAATGACGAGGGTATTTTCGACCAGAATCTAAAGAATGATTATGCAAGCCTTTTGAGCCAAATTCAGCAAAGCAAAATGACTGCGCTTGGCCAACATCAAAAGGAAATTCAAAAAAAGCTCGAAGATGAAATCGTAGCACGATATTTCTACCGAGACGGGCTTTATGATTATTACTTACAAAATGACGAAGCGATTTTATCAGCTACCGAGTTGTTAAGCGATTCTTCTAAATATCAGAGTATTTTAAAATAACATGTCCGTCATTTGGGCATAAATGCTCAAAAATAATTTCCAATTAGGTTATTCTTTAATTTCCGATTTCCGTAACTTCCTTTTAAATTAAAGGACGGTCTACCATCAAAAAGCAAAAAGCAAAATTATTGTTCGACGTCAAAGCCATTCTTGGCGAAGGCCCCGTTTGGGATTATAAAAAGAAACTACTTTTTTGGGTCGATATCGAAGGATGTAAATTGCACCAACATAACCCATCCTCAGGGGAAAATAAAAGTTGGCATTTTGACGAAATGATCGGTGCGGCCATACCTCTGAAAAACGGCGACATACTTTTGGCCTTGGAATCTGGCCTAGCCTCCTTTGATTTTAAAACAGAACAATTGACAAAAAATGGTGTTTTGGAAAATTCAAATCCTGAGATACGTTTCAATGACGGAAAAGTTGGCCCGGCAGGAAACTTTTGGATCGGAACCATGGACAAACAATGTGCTCCCAAGACCGGCAATTTTTATCGTGTCGACCCCAATTTAAACTCGACTTTGCAAATATCCGAAACCTCTGTTTCCAATGGTCTGGCCTGGACATCCGACAGAAAAACCTTCTATTATATCGATAGTCCGACTTTTGAAATACGGGCTTTTGACTTTGATTTCGAAAACGGTTCGATTGCCAACGGCAGGTCGGCTTTTAAGGTCCCGGCGGAATATGGTAGTCCTGATGGTATGAGCATCGATGAAGAAGACATGCTCTGGATCGCGCATTGGGGTGGGAATTGCGTGAGAAGATGGAACCCAAAAACGGGCCAAGTTCTAAAGAAAATAGAAGTCGACGCACCTCATGTAACGTCATGCTGTTTCGGTGGAAAAGACTTAAAAACCTTGTATATTGCCTCTGCAAGAAGCGGACTTGACGAAAAACAGCTGAAAGAATTTCCATTGAGTGGAGGCTTATTCATTTATGAAACAAAGGTAAAAGGCACACCGATTGATTATTTTTAGTGCATCAGTACACTCAATGACCATGCGATGTTTTATAAATGTTCTAAAACTTTACCGCAAAGAGCGCGACGGTTTACGCAAAGGACGCAATGAATGAGTTCTAAATTTCCTTAGCGCACCTTGCGAACACTTTACGGCCCTTGCGGTTAAACTATCTTGGACAGGCGTTATTTAAATAAGCAATGAAATACTCCGGAATAAAAGACAAAACAGCAATCGTGACCGGTGCAGGCGAAGGGATCGGCTATGCAATCGTTGAATTGTTATTAAAGGCCGGTACGAATGTGGTTTTGAACGATGTCGACGAAAACAAGGCAAATACCGCTGCCTCTGAACTTGACGCTCTACATCCCGGAAGTTGTCTTTCCTTTTTTGGAGATGTCGGTGATGTGCTTACGATAAATAGAATGGTCGATTTTACACTTGGGCATTTCGGCGGAATCGATTTCGTCATCCCCAATGCGGGCATTACACTCTTCGGGGATTTTCTGGAATTTACTCCTGAATCATTTCAAAAAGTGGTCAAACTCAACCTTCAAGGTGCTTTCTTTTTGGCACAGCGTGTTTCCAAAGAAATAATAAAACAGGGTACTGGAGGGCGTATCGTTTTCATGTCTTCTCAAGTCGGTATTCGGGCCTATCACAATCTAACGGCCTATGGCATGACCAAGGCCGCATTACAGTTCATGGGGCAAAATTTGGCTTTCGGTCTAGGCAAATATGGAATTACCGTAAATACAGTTGCTCCCGGGGCCACGCTTACTGAACGCACCGAAAAAGAACAACCTGATTATGAAGGCACATGGAGTAAATTGAACCCCAACAAAAGAGTGGGCCGGCCCGAAGACATTGCCAATACCTGTCTTTTCTTGCTTTCAAAAGAAGCATCTCATATCAACGGACAATTAATTCCCGTTGATGGGGGCTGGACGACAGCTGGAAAATATCCTGAAGAT
>QIJL01000457.1 GCA_003232435.1 Flavobacteriales bacterium
TGATGATTAACGATTACAGGCATTGTCTAAACTTTTAAAAAAGTTTACCGGACAACAATGAAAAACAATATAACTTTTAAAATTATATTCGATTCCGTTAGCCCTGACCCTGCGGAAGTCGAAAACCCTACCACTTCAATCTTCCCTTAGCGGACACGCTCCGCTGGTCCGCTTGGGAAGTCTTTCCGCTCTCGGCTTGCCCGACCACCTCCTTTAGGTTTGTATTTCAAAAATATATCATGATGATGATGTTGAAAAGAGGGAGTCCGATTTGCCTTAAAACCCCTAAGACTATACCTAATATTTGACCGAACGATACGGCGGAAACGCACCGTATATAATTTATTGCTAGTCCTAGCTTACTTACGAAAATCCTCGCGGATTTTCTACCTGCCTGCCGGCAGGTTTGTGATCTCTGTGGTTAAAAAGAAGGCTCCTGTACCGGACATGTTCTGCCATCGACCTAGCCAAAAGAATCGTACCTCCAGCAAAGAAGATGGTTTTTAATAAAAACTAATTTTCATACGGCACCGTTCCCGTTTCATCAACAGGGTAGTCCCATTTTTCGATATAGTCCATCCCCGGTAGGAATTCATCGCCGGCGGACTTTAATCTTTCGGTCAATCGCTGGTCCAAATCCGATTGAAGTATCGTGAATTCAAGATTGCCCACCAAATTGTTCAGCTGATAGGGGTCTTTGTGGTTATCAAATAATAACCACGGCCCATTGAGATCGCGTGTGTAGGTATAATCCAATGTTCTGATTCCCCGGTATTCCCTAGCACCATGTTCGGCTTTGCTCCATTGCCCAAAGGGCTGCACGCAACCGATCAAGGTTTCATTTCCAATTTCCTCTTTTCCTAATAAATAATCTTGGTAATTGATACCTTCGACCGAGTTAGGCATCGAAATGTCACATAACCCCAACAAGGTGGGCAGAATATCCTCTGAATTGATCAAGGCATCCTTTGGCCCACTTGAAATTCCCAAATGATCAGGAATGTAAAACAACATGGGTACCCGAATAGATTCTTCATAAGGTTGCTGTTTCTTGTAAGCTCCGTGTGATCCCAATAAATCGCCGTGATCCGAAGCGAAAACGATGATCGTATTTTCCAATTGGCCTGACACTCTCAAGTTTCGAACGACCTTACCAATCATGTCATCCAACGCGGTTATATGGGCATAATATCCGGCCAGGTCTTTTTTTACTTGATTCTTCATATCCTCGGGTACGTTTCCCCTCAAATGTATTTTATCCGCATCGTAAAGGTTTCGATATTCTTCGGGAGCGGTATGGTATGGAGCATGTGGCGTTCCCCAAGAAAGTACCATCAAAAAAGGTTTATCTCCTGATTCCTTGTCCTTCATAAAACCAAGGGCCTCATCGGTTTGCGAAAAAGTATCGTACCCATCCCAAATCTTTTTTATCGAGTCGTTATTGTCGTAATAAACGGATTCATTGTAATCATGAGTGCATTCATTGGCTTTCCAAAATTGAAAGCCCTGTCTTCTATTTCCAGGTGGAATGAATGCAGACCTTCCGTGCCCATCAAGATGCCATTTTCCGATGTAACCGGTGTCGTATCCTGCTTTGGAAAATATTTTTCCCATGGTGACGGCATTGGTATCCAATTGTACATCGTTCATAAATACACCATGGGTCAGTGCTCTTTGCCCCGTCAAAAGGGAAGCCCTAAAAGGCGAACAGACAGGCATACCGGATATGGCATTTTTGAAATTCACGCTCATAGATTCCAAACTATCAAGGTTCGGCGTCATCACATCGGGGTTAGCTGCGTACCCCGTAGCTTGGGCACGCCATTGGTCGGCCAATAATATCAAAACGTTAGGAAGAGCCTGCTCTTTAACCTCAACGGATTCCTTCTTTTCGTTACATCCTAAAACCGTCAAAGCAGCGAACCCAAGAATCAAGCATAAATCTTTATTCATATCCCTTATTGTAGAAAATGTACAGTCCATCTTTACCGGCGACAACAATATCCTTATATCCGTTGTTGGTCAACCACTTCAAAATAGATTCCGGTGCCTTTGGTTTCGCCAAAAACCCCGTGCGAAATAATCTCTTTCGTAAAACCTTCGCCCTTCCATTTGTAGTAATAGATTCCGTAAGGGTCATTGCTGCCGGGGTCGTTCCCGTTATGGGCGCGGTATCTTTTTCCGGTAATCAGTTCCGCTTCCCCATCACCATCGAGGTCTGTCCATTCCATGGTATGGTATTGCGAGTTGTCGGGGTCGATCGGGTGCTTTATCCAACTTCGCCCATCATTTTTTCCGCCTCCTACCTGTTCATACCAATCCAGGCCATAACCATGCCCTTGGCCGACAATAAAATCTGAAAGGCCATCTTTATTCACATCGGTTACAATAATCGGCACGCTTGCTTTGCCCAATTCAAATTCTTGATGAAAACGCCATTCTCCCCCTAAAGCATTTTCAGGGGCTTCGGCCCAACCATTGTGAACGATCAAATCGCCTCTTCCGTCTCCGTTGAGATCTCCAAAACCTAATCCGTGGCCATTCTTGCCCAAGACCTCATAAGCTTCAAAACGGGCCGTTCCATTGTCATTTTCATCGCGAATCAAACGGTAGATCTTCAAAGGATCGTTCGGGGTGTTGGGAACAATTTCCACTTCCCATCGATATCCCAAGCCCTTAATGTTTCAATGTTACCGGTTTCTGCAATAATATGTTCGGGCCATTCATTTTCGTTGCCCGGATTTTCGTACCATCGCAAATTTTCCCTAAACCATGCTCCAGTTATAAAGTCGATGCGGCCATCTCCATTCACGTCAAGCGGAATGGTCGCAAAATCATCGTAGTATTATGTCTTTTTAGATAATCAGGCCCTTCATACCAATATGATCCCGAAACCAAATCTAAGATAGCATCGTTATTCACATCAAAAACACCAACCGATTCAAAACTTTCCGAGGCGATTCGAGTCTTATCGAATTTCAGCAACTGGGTTTCCTTTTTGCCTTCTTCTTGGGCAGAACCAATAAAAGTTCCCAAGAAAAAGAATAGAATTGCTACATTCTTAAAGAATAAAAAGTTGATGGAAGTAATTTGATTTATTTTCATTCGCATATAAGTTCAAGGTTTTCTATTGACTTAGAGACTGTTCCATAAAAAATATAACGCCATCAGATTGTTTGTTGTCTTTGCTCCCAAAGGGTTTGCAGAGCTTTCTATATACGGTTTTAAATTTTCTTGCATTATCTCGATACAGTGCTTCAAAAAATTTGTATTGTCTATGAAAAGCTCTGAAAATTTTGATGTGAAGGAGTTTTTAGAGATGCCCCTAAGAAGTCAAATACGAGTACAGGATAATCATTCAGCTCTTAGGGATTGTTATGAAATAACTTGCCGTTTTGGCTTTTCCTTTGTTCCTTTCTCATCGTTAAAATTTTAAACCATAGCTATGGCTATGCTTGAAAATTTTGCCTTGATAAAGAAAAAAATGAATTCGCCAATTCCGTCAACTTATTTCATAACAATCCCTTAAGTTTTGACGAAACCAAACAACAAAAAAAGAATAATATCGGTCTTGTTCCCAACATTTTTACGAATTTTCGAAAAGGCGATATTGATCTGTCTTTCAATAGTATTTTTAGAAATATTTAAATACTCTGAAATTTCAATATTGCTCAATCCTTCTTTCTTGCTTAAAATAAAAATTTCTTTGCATTTAGGAGGCAATTCTTGAATAGCTTCTTTAACCAGTCCAATCAATTTTTCCAATGCGTATTCATCTTTATCCTCTATAATACGGTCTAATTCTTCAATGTGTTTTTTTTCTAAAGCAGTTACTGATTGATTCCTTTTGTACTCATTGATATATGCATTATAAACCGATTTGTACAAATAGCTTTTAATAGAAAGATCTGCTTTCAAGTTGTCGCGTTTCTCCCAAACCTTTATGAATACATTTTGAACTATATCTTCAGAAACAGGAACATCGTTCATCAAACTGTTAGCGTACAAGCATAACTTATGGTTATAGGTATCTACTAAATAAGCATAGGCATTTAGATCCCCTTTTTTTAAATAGAGAATCAAATCAGAGTTATTGCTGAAGTTTTCTGTCATTATGCGACTAGATTATACTCATGACACATGAAAAATCGGAGAATTTAGGATGCGTATTTTAGTTTCTAACAAGGCAAAATTATTAAGCATAGCCACTTGTACTGAGCTTGGTCGAAGTATAGCTACGGTTAATAATTTTAACGCCGTTAGAGGCAAAAAGACGCTTATAAAACTTCGGGTTTTCATGTGTCATGAGTATATAACATTATAATTCGCAGTTTATACAGTTGTTCATCTCCATGAAAAACTATAAATCCAATGATGTTTATTTAACTGACAATTCATTATTTACCTGTCAAATTTAGGTATTTGAATCAAATATGAAAAAAATAATGCCAAAACACCAAAAAAAACGTCAAAATATTGGTGGTATGATAAGATAGCTTTGTAATTGGTATAGCGACTTTATTTAAATAAAAGTGAAGAACACGGAAAAACTCATTATAAAGTATCTTACCAATTCCATTTCAAAGAAGGAATGGGATGAATTGAACTTGTGGTTTGAGCAATCCAAGGATACGAAAACATACAATGAATATATAAAGATCAACTGTGCAATCGACGATATAATGAGCGAATTCAATACGGAGAAAACCAAGAATTCTTTATTGGAAAAAATAAAAAAGGATAAACGTTCAATGATTACCTCGAGGATAACGAAGTATTTAAAATACGCTGCTGTAGTAACTATGTTTCTCGGTATCGGATATATTTATCAGCAAGGATTTTTTTCGGACAAAACGGAGAATATAACTTTTCCCAGTGAAGACACGATAACCTTGGAACATGAAAATGGAAATCTCGAAGTAATTTCTGAAGGTGGAACCACTGAGATCTTAAATGCCGAAGGCGAAACAATAGGAACGCAGAAAGGTAACCGATTGGTATATAGCGGTTCACAAACCGAACCAAAAGAATTGGTTTACAATCAATTGACCGTTCCGTACGGAAAACGATTTGAATTGATATTGTCTGATGGAACAATTGCCTTCTTAAATGCCGGGTCTTCCTTAAAATACCCCGTTAGGTTTTTAAAAGAAGGTAAAAGAGAGGTTTTCTTGGTTGGAGAAGCTTTTTTAGATGTAGCTAAAGATTCAAAACGACCTTTTATAGTCAATACTTCAGATAATCTGGATATTCGAGTACTGGGCACCCGGTTTAACGTTTCCAATTATCCTGAAGATGAAACTACTGAAGTTGTCTTGGTGGAAGGTTTGGTAGGCTTGCAAATAAATGAGAAAAGTGATGCTATTATTCTTGAACCGGGTTATAAGGGAAGCTTTGATAGACAACAAAGGAATATTACTACAAAGCCTGTAATTACCAATGTGTATACCTCATGGATGAAGGGAGAACTAGTTTTTAGGGCAATGAGTTTAGAGAATATCCTAAAGAAATTAGAAAGGCATTATAATATTACCATTACAAATCAAAATTTGGAATATTCCCAAAAAAAGTTCAACGCCAATTTTGGGGATGAGCCAATAGAGATAGTATTGAACTATTTTAAGAATACCTATGGAATAAATTATACCATTAACGCTAACAAAGTCATACTCAAATAACCGAATTAAACCAAAATGTCAATGAAATAAACAACTAAATCATAAAGCTATTTTATTAAATAGAAAGGCCTATTGTTCGCTTCATTACAAAGAAAAATCGGAAAATGCGCTAACATTTCCCGATTTAGATAAAGCGATTAGACCAAAGTTTAACCACCTTAACACACTATAAAATTATGAAAAATCTTCTGAAACGAACGAAGAGTCGAACTTCGTCGTTCAAATTTGATTTGAAAATGAAACTTAGCGCGCTCTTATTGTTGACAAGCATCTTTGTATTACCGGCAAATGAAAGCTATTCTCAACGCACTAAGGTTACTTTAGATTTGATCAATATTACAGTTGAACGGCTTATAGATGAAATTGAAGATGAAACAGAATTCAGATTCCTTTATCTTCTTGAAGATGTCGATTTAAAAAGAATAATATCCGTCAAAACAAAGAGGGAAAAAGTAAATTCTATTCTAGATAGAGTCTTTTCGGGCACGGAAACAACATATCAAATCGATGATAGACAAATATCGCTTATAGAGCGTGTGAGGCCCGAAATCAAAGTGAAAGAACAGACACAAAGCGCTGTTCAAGGAACAGTTACCGATGAAAACGGCCAACCTTTGCCCGGGGCAAGTGTCGTTGTAAAAGGTACTACCATCGGTGCCATAACCGATTTTGACGGAAATTATTCCATCAACGTCGATTCAAATGGTGTTTTGATCTTCAGCTATGTGGGTTACAAAACCACCGAAGTAGCTGTAAATGGGCAGTCTAGTATAGATGTAGGCCTAGAAGTCGATGCCAGCCAACTCGAAGAGATTGTCGTTGTGGGTTATGGTACCCAACAAAAAAAGGACGTGACAGGCTCGCTTTCTCAAGTAGATGGAAAAACATTGACCATTGCACCTCCACCAAACCTTTCCGCAGCATTGACAGGTCAGCTTTCAGGGGTAATCGCTATTCAGAGCACCGGGCAGCCTGGTTTTGACAACGCAGCATTTCAGATTAGGGGAAGAAGTACCACAGGTAATAATAACCCTTTGGTTCTCATAGACGGAGTAGAAAGACCCT
>QIJL01000598.1 GCA_003232435.1 Flavobacteriales bacterium
CTTATTTTACTGGTTTTCGCTTTTAAACTATCTGCGCAGGTTGAACAGCAGCGTGTGATAACTACGGCGGTGCCCTTTTTGACTATTGCTGCTGACGCAAGAGCGGCAGGAATGGGGGATATGGGGGTTGCTACTTCCACCGATGCATTTTCGCAGCAATGGAATCCCGCTAAATTTGCCTTTGCCGAAAGAAAAATGGGTATCGGTCTTAGTTATACGCCCTATCTAGAAAGTATAATTACCGACATTTCATTGTTGAATGCCAGTTTCTATAACAAAATAGACGACCAAAGTGCATTCGCCCTTGGCCTACGCTATTTTACGTTGGGCGAAATTGAACTGCGCCAATTTGCAAATGACCCGGGAACGCTTGCCAAACCGAACGAATTGGCTTTTGACGGTTCATATTCATTGAAGCTCAGCCCGACCTTTTCGATGTCTGTGGGGGGTAGATATATTAGGTCAAACCTTAAACTACCACAAGATGCTTTTGTAGATTCTCAGGCAGGTAGTTCATTCGGAGTTGATGTAGCGGGTTATTATAGATCACGTGAAAAAGCCTATAACAGTTTTGACGGCCGTTGGAGAGCTGGTTTCAACTTCTCGAACATAGGCGGGAAAATACAATATGATGCAGGTGGTCAAGAAAATTTCTTGCCCGCCAATATGAAATTTGGAGTTGGGTTCGATTTTATTTTAGATCAGGATAATGTTATCGGAGTGACGACTGAATTCAACAAGTTATTGGTGCCAACTCCAAAAGATTTCAACGACGACGGAGTAATTGATGCGACCGATAATGCCGAGTACCAGAACATAGGTGCATTTAGTGGACTGTTCAAATCTTTTGGCGACGCCCCTGACGGTTTCGGAGAGGAATTGAAAGAAATGACTTGGGCCTTGGGTGCAGAATACGTTTACCAAGATGCGTTCATGATCCGTACGGGCTATTTCAATGAAAGTGAAGAAAAAGGTTCTAGAAAATTTTTCACCTTAGGTGCAGGGTTCCGTTTCAAAATGACACAAATAGACCTTTCTTACTTGTTCGCTACTTCTCAAGTTAGAAACCCTTTGGAAAATACACTGCGTTTTTCGCTTACCTTTAATTTAGGCCAAGAGTATTTGAACGACTGATAAAAGAACATAAAATTTAAAGAAACCCTGACGGTACTACCGTCAGGGTTTCTTATTTTTGAACAATTCCTAAGAGATATATGGAAAAGCGAAGACAAGAATTCGAGTATTTTTTGTTTGACTCCTTTGAAGAACTTTCTTCTGAACATCAGCTGTTGATGAGCAGTGCTATAGCTGCCAGAAAAGATGCGTATGCACCTTATTCCAAATTTCAGGTGGGTGCAGCTGTCCTACTAGAAAACGGTAAAACCGTAATCGGCAACAATCAGGAGAACGCTTCATATCCTGCCGGGGTTTGTGCCGAACGAGTTGCAATTCTGCATGCCGGGGCAAAATATCCCGGTGTCGAGATAAAGGCGATCGCTATCTCCGCAACTTCAGAAAATCACCAAGTAGACAAACCGGTATCTTCATGCGGAATATGTCGGCAATCAATGGCCGAATACGAACAAAAACAAAAAGCCCCGATCGTAATACTTATGATGGGCGAAATAGGCCCTGTAATACAATGTGATTCGGTCTTAGATCTTATTCCCTTTGCCTTTGACGGTTCCTTTTTAAATTAGCCATCCCCCGAAAATAATATATTGAAACTTGAAAAGTACTGGTTTCATCGATACTTCCATAGATTTTAAAATCGGAAGACTTTTGGAACGTGCGAAGCCCGAAATCGTAAATCATCAATCGTAAATCAAAAATCACTTATATTCAAGGCTTTATTAGTTCTATTTTTGTTCAATAGCTATAAATTTAAAAAAAACGGGGGATGGCTAATTCCTTTTTATAGTAGTTATTAAGTCCGAGGTTTTACACTCCAAAAATCCTTTTTCGAGCCTGTTTTTTTCTAAGCATATAATATGTATTTTTGTTTTTCCGTGTCATTTTTAGGGGTGGAAAACGAGCATTTGTAAATTTGTGATAAACAGGTTTTTAATGAAGGAAATAACGAAGGAAACATATCTAAAATGGTATGAGGATATGTTGTTCTGGAGGAAGTTCGAGGACAAACTCGCGGCCGCTTACATTCAACAAAAAGTTAGAGGATTCCTTCACCTTTACAATGGTCAGGAAGCGGTCTTGGCAGGCTCGTTGCATGCGATGGATTTGACGAAAGACAGAATGATAACAGCCTATAGAAATCACGTACAACCTATTGGTATGGGCGTTGACCCAAAAAGGGTCATGGCCGAACTTTATGGTAAGGTCACCGGCACCTCAAAAGGTATGGGTGGGTCGATGCATATTTTCTCAAAAGAACATCGTTTTCACGGGGGCCACGGAATTGTTGGCGGACAAATTCCTTTGGGCGCGGGAATGGCTTTTGGAGACAAATATTCCAAACGTGATAATGTAACGCTGTGCTATATGGGTGATGGTGCCGTACGCCAAGGCTCTTTACATGAAACATTTAACTTGGCCATGCTCTGGCAATTACCGGTAGTATTCATATGTGAGAACAATGGATATGCGATGGGAACATCCGTAGCCAGAACTTCGCATTCCACTGAAATATGGAAATTGGGTCTAGGTTATGAAATGCCCTGCGGCCCCGTCGATGGTATGGATCCCGTTGCCGTAGCCCAAGAAGTAAGCAAGGCTGTTGAAAGAGCACGCAGTGGTGGAGGCCCGACATTCTTGGAAATGAAGACATACAGGTACCGCGGTCATTCAATGTCAGATGCACAGCATTACAGAACAAAAGAAGAAGTCGAAGAGTACAAAAAAATCGACCCGATTTCCCAAGTGTTGGAGGTTATTCAGAAGGAAGGATATGCAACAGACGACGAAATCAAAGAAATCGGTGCACGCATAAAATCAAATGTTGCCGAATGTGAGAAGTTTGCGGAAGAATCTGACCATCCGCCAGTAAACCAATTGTATGACATGGTCTACGAACAAGAAGATTTTCCATTTGTACAACATAAATTGTAGACAATGGCAGAAGTAATAAATATGCCCCGACTGAGCGATACCATGGAGGAAGGTACCGTTGCCAAATGGTTGAAGAAGGTAGGAGATAAGATCGAGGAAGGCGATATTCTTGCCGAGATCGAGACCGATAAGGCCACCATGGAGTTCGAGTCTTTTCATGAGGGTACGCTATTGCATATCGGAATTGAAGAAGGCGATGGCGCCCCAGTAGATTCACTTTTGGCAATTATCGGAGCTGAAGGTGAAGATATTTCCGGGCTATTGAATGGTGCTTCAAATGGAACTGCTTCTGAAAAAGTTGAGGAGGTAAAAGAAACTAGTGTTGAAGCTCCCAAAGAAGAAGAAAAAATAGCGGAATCTCCTGAACCAGCTCAGAGCTCAGGTACAGAAATTCCGGAAGGTGTCGAGGTAATCAAGATGCCCCGTTTGAGTGATACCATGGAAGAAGGAACTGTAGCTTCTTGGTTGAAAAAAGTCGGTGATGACGTGGAGGAAGGCGATATTCTTGCCGAAATCGAAACGGATAAGGCCACCATGGAGTTTGAGTCCTTCTATTCTGGGACACTTTTGCATATAGGAATTCAAGAAGGAGGGTCCGCACCGGTTGATGAGGTTTTAGCGGTTATCGGACCTAAAGGAACAAATGTTGAAGCCGTGTTGAGTTCTAGTGGGGCATCGCAAGGTTCATCCGTAGAAGAAAAACCGGAAACCTCGTCCACTAAAGTGGAAGAAAAAGTAGAGCAAGCTGTTGTTTCCCATGATGGCCACCGAATTTTTGCTTCACCATTGGCCAAAAAAATGGCAGCTGACAAAGGCATAGATCTTAACAGTGTCAATGGTAGTGGTGACAATGGCCGAATCGTTAAAAAAGACATCGAGAATTATCAGCCCTCTCAGAAGTCAGTTGAGGCTGC
>QIJL01000064.1 GCA_003232435.1 Flavobacteriales bacterium
AAGGGCACGTAAACATTCATCATGTCATAGTTCTCTATTTCATCGTGGGCAAGATGGTCGTTGGCCAAAATTTTAGCGTTGAACTTTAGATAATTGGCCAATTCGTTCTCGTCAAAGAGCGATTTGGGCACCAAACTGAAAAGGTTGTTTCTGTGAATAACGATAATATCTGAAAAAGTGGTATTGGCGATATCGTGTTTCTCACAAAGGGTCGTCAATTCTTTTTGTACACCGTAAGGAGTCAATTCTTTTTGAAAAACCAGACTCTCGGAAACAAGCATGTGGTTGCCAATGGTATCCCAAATACAAAAAGAAAGTCCATTCAAGCTAACTTGAATGGACAGTTTGTGAAATTCCCCCAATGATTTATTGATCGCCCCTCTTGTCATATATAGGTGGCCAGTTACCACTAGTACTAACTTCGGTCAATGACCCGACCTTGATTTCGCTTCCGTTTACTTCTTCGACACTTAGGTGAGCATTTTCCCTATCCAAAAGTGCTTTAGGTTGATCGCCCAAAATAACGTTTTTAGCAACTTTGACCTCAAATACAGGTGCTTTATAACCACCCTTGTCGATAATGGTTGCTTTCATTTCGAATTTTTCCCCATTCGATGCGCCAGGAACATTCATCATGGTTTTAAAACGATTGTCAGTCTTGAACAATGAATCCTTAATCGATACAAGACCCAAAGTGTCGATAATAATGGTATCTACCGGCATATCGATTTGAAAAGACTTATTATATCGTAGGAACGAAGAATCTCTTTGCTGTGTTATAGTGTAGTTGCCTGTATCTACAAAACTAATCAGACTTTTAAAGTCTTTAGCGTATTTCTTGTTTACGGTTTTGTATGCTTCCTGGGCGTCGCGAATATCTTTTAGATTGGAAACTACCTTCGCGAAACGTTCTTGCTTGATTTTTTTAAATTCAATAGGCCCGGTTACCGATCGGTAAATCAAGTATCCAAACACGATGCAAACAATCCAGAGTACAATTTGTATTATGGTCTTCATTTTCTAAGTGTATTATTTGATTCAAGTGGTTAACACAAATCTACAATTTTTTTCGAAACCGCCTAATTTTCCGGCATGGATTTTAAACATGTTTTTTGGGCTCGAAAACCCTTATAAACAAGCGTGAACCAGTAACTTTTAACCAATGGTCAATACAGCTACAATATACGTGCCAAATCATCTTATCTTTGGCGATATGCAACCTTTGACCGACAGCGCTTTGTATAGGGCGATGATTGAAAGATTTCCGCATGACCCTACTGCCAAACAGTCGATTGCGTTGAGACAGCTTTCGTCTTTTTTAATTTCAAAAGATCATAAACGTATTTTTCTGCTGAAGGGTTTTGCCGGAACTGGGAAAACCACAATAATCGGCACTTTGGTCAATAGTCTTTGGGCTTGTAAATTGAAATCCGTTTTGATGGCTCCTACTGGTCGTGCGGCGAAGGTTATGTCGAGCTATTCAAAGACCCGGGCATATACCATCCACAGAAAAATTTATGTCCCTAAAAAAGATAAGGGCGGTAGCGTGAAATTTGTTTTGGCCCCTAATAAGCATCAAAATACGGTCTTCTTGGTAGATGAAGCCTCTATGATTCCTGATTCGTCTACCGATTCGAAATTCGGTGAAAATGCTTCCTTGTTAGACGATTTGATACAATTTGTTCATTCCGGTCTTAATTGTAAGTTGATTTTGATCGGGGATACCGCCCAATTACCTCCTGTCAAGTTGGAGCTGAGCCCTGCCTTGGATGCCGACCGGATTTCCAGAAATTATGATCTGGATGTTGTTGGTCTCGAGTTGAACGAAGTTGTGCGCCAAGAAGAAGATTCGGGTATTTTGACCAACGCCACTCAGATCAGAAACCAGCTGCAGGAAGAATTTTATGAATCATTTCAATTCGATGTGGCCGGATTCAAAGATATCGTCCGCTTGGTGGATGGTTATGAAATTCAAGATGCCATAGAACAGTCTTACTCCCAAAACGGAAAAGAAGAAACCGCTTTTATAGTACGTTCGAATAAAAGGGCAAATTTATACAACGGGAATATTAGAAATCAAATTTTATATCTAGAAAGTGAATTGGCCACTGGTGATTACATGATGGTAGTGAAGAACAATTATTTTTGGTTAGAACCTAATTCAGAAGCGGGCTTCATCGCCAATGGCGATATTTTGGAAATACTGGAAATTTTCGCCTTAAAGGAGTTATACGGGTTCAAATTCGCTGAGGTCAAAGTTCAATTGATCGATTATCCAAATCATGGGTCTTTTGAAACAGTACTGTTGCTAGATACCATCTATTCTACTACGCCGTCACTTTCGTATGAAGATGGAAATCAATTGTATCAAGAGGTAATGAAAGACTACGAAGATGAGACTTCAAAGTATAAGAAATTTTTAAAAACAAAGAACAATAGATACTTTAATTCATTACAGGTAAAATTCTCGTATGCAATAACCTGCCATAAATCTCAAGGCGGACAATGGAATACCGTTTTCGTTGAACAACCGTATCTTCCGAATGGCCTCGATAAAGAATATTTGCGATGGCTTTATACGGCCGTTACCCGTGCTAAAAAGCAATTGTACCTAATCGGTTTTCAGAACGATTTTTTTGTTGCCGAGGAATAAACTAAATTTAAAGTCAAACAATTTAGATGACTTCCGAGACGATTATTAGCATTTTCTTAGGTATTGGCCTGGCCGCCTCAGTGGGTTTTAGGGTTTTTCTTCCGTTATTCGCTTTGAGTCTGGCTTCTTATTTTAATGTTTGGGACCTGAACGAAAGTTGGGAGTGGGCCGGTAGTCTTGCTGCGGTCATAGCTTTGGGGGTTGCCACGATAATAGAGATCTTTGCTTACTTTATTCCGTGGGTCGATAATCTGTTGGACAGTTTTGCAGTGCCCTTGGCCGCTATTGCCGGTACTGCTGTTATGGTTTCCACAGTTGCCAATCTAGATCCGGTCGTAACCTGGGCATTGGCAATAATCGCCGGAGGTGGTACGGCCACCGCGATAAAAGGGGCGGGTGCAACAAGTCGATTGACATCTACCGTCACGACGGGTGGGCTTGGAAACCCCATCGTGTCGACCGTGGAGACGGGTACCGCGGCCGTGGTTACGGTTGCTTCGATATTCGCTCCTGTGCTTGCCATTATCCTGGTTATTATAATATTGTTTATTATTTTCAGTATATACCGTAAATTGCGCCCGAAAAAGGGTTGATTTCATCCTTCTAAAAAATAATAGTGAAAATTATTGCAATGATACCGGCCCGTTATGCGGCATCGAGATTTCCTGCAAAGTTGATGCAAGACCTTTCCGGTAAGCCGGTCATCCAAAGAACTTATGAAGCTGCCGTAAATACGAGATTGTTCGATGATGTTTTCGTGGTTACGGATAGCGATGCTATTTTCGATGTTATCTCAAATTCTGGCGGCAAGGCCATAATGAGTGAAAGAGAACACGACTGTGGCAGTGACAGAATCGCTGAAGCCGTTGCGAACATGGATGTTGATATTATAGTCAACGTACAAGGTGATGAGCCCTTTACGGATCGTGATAGCCTTGTCGGGGTTCTTGAAGTATTTAAGGATGACAATGAAAAGGAAATAGACCTTGCGTCATTGATGGTGAAAATCACGGATGAAGAAGAAATTAACAATCCGAATACCGTTAAGGTCATTGTAGACAATAGAAATTTCGCTCTTTATTTTTCGCGTTCTGCTATTCCGTTTCCTAGAGCAGTAGATGATAAAACAGTGTATTACAAGCACAAAGGTATCTATGCTTTTCGCAAAAATGCCTTGATGGATTTTTACCGTTTGCCCATGCTTTCGTTGGAAGCTACTGAAAAAATCGAGGCCATTCGTTATTTGGAATATGGAAAAAAAATCAAAATGGTCGAGACCACTGCAAGTGGAATCGAAATAGATACCCCTGA
>QIJL01000228.1 GCA_003232435.1 Flavobacteriales bacterium
TTTATATGGCCTTTGCTTTTTTCGTACAGCCGATTGTATTTCGGGGTACATTACCCGACCGACCTTTTCGTTGGCGGAATCGTGGGCTTATCTTTTTCGCTGTTTTTCTATAAAATGCATATGCGTTTCAAAGCACCCTACATAAGGTAAGTCCGTCGCGAATGGGCAGCAGCACCGTCTCCAATCTTTTATCTTCCTTTATTTTTTTGTTATACTCCAAAAGAATCGTGGTAGCCTTGTCTTTAGGACCTAAAGGTTCGATAACTTTCCCTGACCAGAGTACATTGTCAGATAAAACAATGCTTCCTTGTTTTGTCTTTTTTAAAACGGCTTCCAAATATTTGGGATATTCCTTTTTTTCCGCATCGATGAAAACAAGATCGAAAATCCAATCCAATTTGGGAATTATCTTCAAGGCGTCACCGGTGTGCTGAATTATTTGATTTCCAAATCCGCTTTTATCAAAATACCTTCGTTGAAGGCCGGTCAGTTCTTCATTGATATCAATGGTGTGAAGGGTTCCTTCCTTTTGAAGTCCTTCCGCGAGACAAATTGCCGAATAGCCCGTATAGGTGCCTATTTCCAATATGTTCTTAGGGCCTATAATTTTGGAAAGCATGCTCAATACCCTTCCTTGAAAATGCCCCGTTACCATACGCGGCCGCAAAACTTTCAAATGCGTTTCCCTGGTCAGCTCCTGTAAAAGTTCTGGCTCTTCTTGAGAGTGGTTTTGAATATAATCTTCCAACAACGGAGATAAAAAGTGCATGTTCTGATTTTTGTAAAAATATGGATTTATGCACTACCTTGAAGCCTGAAAAATGTATGAACCTTATGGAAGATATATTGATTCGAAGGGCTACAACTAACGATTTGCCGACACTTTTGGAATTCGAGCAGGGCATTATCAAGGCCGAGCGCCCATATGACCCTACACTTAAGGAAGATCCAATTAGTTATTATGATCTGGGCGTGTTGATAGATTCAGAAAACGCCGAGGTTTTGGTGGCCGAATGCAATGAAAAAATAGTTGCCTCTGGTTATGCAAAGATCAAAAAAGCAAGACATTATTTAGATCATGAAAATTATTCTTATTTGGGTTTTATGTTTACCCGTCCCGAATTTAGGGGCAGGGGTATAAACAAAAAAATAACCCGGGCCTTAAGAGAATGGTCTTCCGCCAAGGGACTAAAAGAAATTAGGTTAACGGTCTATGACGACAATACAGGCGCCTTAAAGGCCTACGAAAAAGTCGGGTTCAAAAAACACTTGATCGAGATGCGGTTGATTGAATAATCAGACCTGTCAGGTTTTCAAAACCTGACAGGTCTAGATATTAGTCGATGTCGTATTTTTGAATAAAATCCTGAAATGCAGTTCCAAAACTCATTAGACTTTGCCCGCCATTTAGATGCCCAAGATCCGCTATCTAAATACCGTGATGAGTTTCATTTTCCACAAGTGGAAGGTAAAGAGGTTATCTATTTTACAGGAAATTCCTTAGGCCTTCAACCAAAAAACACCCAAAGATTTATCAATGAGGTCATGACCGACTGGAAGGAATTGGCCGTCAAAGGTCATTTTCACTCAGAAAAACCGTGGTGGGATTATCACGAAAGACTTGCCGCACCTCTGGCAAAAGTAGTAGGAGCCAAAACGGAAGAAGTTTGCGTTATGAATACTTTGACGGTCAATCTGCATTTTCTGATGGTGTCTTTTTATCGCCCGACCGAAAAAAGATTTAAGATTTTATGTGAAGAAAAGGCCTTTTCTTCAGATCAATATATGTTACAAAGTCAGGTAAGGTTTCGCAACCTGGATCCCGATGAAACTATTGTTGAAATCAAAAAACAAGAAGGGGAAAACCATTGGCGCACCGAAGACATTCTTGAAAAAATTAGAGAAGTAGGAGAGGAGTTGGCATTGATACTTATCGGCGGAGTCAATTACTACAATGGGCAAGTTTTCGACATGGAGCAAATAACCAAAGCGGGTAAATCAGTCGGCGCAAATGTTGGCTGGGATCTTGCGCATGCCGCGGGAAACGTGGAACTGAAACTTCATGATTGGGGTGTCGATTTCGCCGCTTGGTGCAGTTATAAATATATGAATAGCGGCCCTGGGAATTCTTCGGGAATATTTATCCATAAAAATCACTTGGGTAAAAAAGACATACCACGATTTGAAGGCTGGTGGGGAACGAAAAAAGAAACCCGCTTTTTAATGAAGCCTGAATTCGAACCAATGTCGAGTGCCGATACCTGGCAAGTGAGCAATCCGCCGGTGTTATCTTTAGCACCTTATTTGGCCTCTCTTGAAATGTTCGAAGAAGTAGGTATGGAAACCTTGATAAAAAAACGGAATGAAATCGGAGCATATTTAGAATTCATACTTCAAGAAATCGACAAAGAAACCGAGGGGAATTTTGAGATCATTACTCCTGAAGATAGGGGTTGCCAACTTTCGGTATTTTTTCATGGCCAAGGAAAATCGTTGTTCGATTATTTGATGAAGAACGGGGTTATTACCGATTGGCGCGAGCCGAATGTTATAAGACTGGCGGCAGTACCGTTTTATTGCTCCTTTGAGGATATGTATCGGTTCGGACAGATTCTAAAAGAAGGTATTTTAGGGCAAAGCAGATAGCTGCATAATTTTACGCTTTAAGAGTATATTTGCTCCGCGAACTTTCCCAACCAATCTGTGAATGAAATCACTTCGACTTATTCTTTCTAATCCGAGATATTTTGCCCCCGCATGGGTCTACGCAAGTCTGAACATCTTGTTCGGTACATGGGCGATTTACATTCCCACGGTCAAAGAAAACCTTGAAATAGATAAATCGCAACTCGGTATCGCTATTTTCTTTTTGTCTTTGGGCGTTTTTACCATTTTTCCGATGGCGGCAAAAATTATAAACAAGATGGGGGTGGGCAAAGCAACATGGTATGGAGTTGTTTTAATTTGTGTTTCGGGTGTTTTACCACTTTTGGCCACGAACTATTATACCCTGATGGCCGCCCTGTTCTTTTTCGGGGCGACGCATGGTTTTACCGACATCGCAATGAATACTTTGGTGACCGAGCTTGAAAAAGAAGACAAGCAAAATTTCATGTCGGCCGCACACGGATTTTTCAGTTTAGGCGGTGTATTAGCAGGACTGGGAAGTTTCTTAATCCTGTTGATCGGAAACCCGGTTTTGCACATGCTTTTGGCCGTTGCAATCGTACTTGTTATCAACTTGTCACTTTATAAAAATTACTATCGCATTGTAGCGGCGCCCCTCGAAAAAAGACCTTTTAGCTTAAAATTGTTTAAACCGCTCTTGGTTATTGGTATCGTTTCTTTTATGGTGATGGGAGGGGAGGGTGCGATTATCGACTGGAGCGGACTTTATCTTAAGGAAATCAGCCTTGCCCCAGAGGCTTTATGGGGCCTCGGATTCTTGGCTTTTTCCATCACAATGACCACTGGGAGGTTCTTGGGCGATAGTCTCAGCCAAAGAATAGGTTCGGTAAAAATAGTCGCTTTGGGCTCGGTGGTTGCCATTTTGGGCTATCTGGCCGTGCTGAGTACGCAGACTTATGTCGTTATTTTCGGCTTTGCCCTAATCGGATTGGGCTTCTCGGTTATTATTCCAGAACTTTTCAGAATTGGGGGAAATGTCAAGGGAATAGAATCTTCACAGGGTATCGCGTTTATTGCCGGAACAGGTTATTCAGGATTTTTGATGGCGCCCCCTATTTTAGGTTTTTTGGCGGATAGTTCTTCTTTGGTATTAAGTTTTGTCGTTCTTCTAGGGTGTGCGGTGCTAATATTTTTATTAACTTTCGTTTTAGGGAGAAAAAAAGCTTAGTGAACTCGTCTTGAGTTTTTCTTTTACCTGCAAATATCACATTTTGCACCCTAATTTTGCTATTTTTAAGTACTGTCCGCCTATGGCGGATGCTACATATCTTCATTAGGGCACAAAAGCCGATATTTTCGGTTCCAAACAAAAACTCAAGACGAGTTCAGTCTGTTTTTACGACAACATCCGTAAAGAACAATTTAAAATCACCTTCTGCCATTTTGTGTGTTTTGGCAATTTTTAATCCGTTGATTTCCTTATAATCCTCAAAAGTCGTAATCATAGATGGCTCTGGTTGATTCGCTTTTCGAAAGACCCATTCTTTCACGATAAAGTCATCCTCGAAGTAAAAATCATAAGCGTCGCCCGGCGTATAGCCTCCTTCGCTACCATAAACAATCGTTAATTTCTGCATGGGTTTCTTGGCAATCGGCGCTTCCGAATTGGCGGTATGTTCGTGCGTAATGTTATTTCCGTCCCAAACCAATTGAAAAGGAGCAAGCAACCAATATTTGTCGTTGATGAATTCACCGTTGGTCTTATTGGCGGTACTGTCCATATCCGCCCAATTATATTCCAAAGTATTATCGGCTGTAATTGAAGTGATATCACTGGTTTTGGGTTTCCAGATCCAAGTGCGTTCAAAGTGGGTGGTATCGCGATCTACATTAAAGGTAAACTTTATTTCCTCAACATTTTTCCAGTTTTGAAGTCCGTGCGCATTGGCTACTT
>QIJL01000077.1 GCA_003232435.1 Flavobacteriales bacterium
TGTTTTTCAGGAGATTGCAACAACTCGAATTTGGCAGATCCGATTTTCGAATACACGCAAGATAACGGCGACCGTTCGATTACCGGGGGCTTTGTTTATAGAGGTGGGGAAAATCCTTCCATACAAGGCAAGTATATCTATGGTGATTTCGTTAGCGGACGAATATGGGCGTTAGACGAAGATGGGAGTAACAATGAACTACTTTCTGAATCTGGTTTGAGCATTACCTCTTTTGGCACAGACGCAAATCAAGAACTTTATATATGTGCTTTTGATGGATCAATCTATAAATTTCAAGAAAATACTAAGTAAATATCCTCAGGGCAGGCCCACGAGGCATTAAAATTCCAAAAAACAAATTCCAAATTCCAAAAAAGCAATAACGGGGCAAGCCTCCTTGATTAAACCCAAAGAGATTAAAGCAACCCAAAAATTAAGTTTTTAAAATAATCCTATTGACTTAGGCACTTAAGCAATACTGCTAAACCACTGATAAACGGCGTTCGGTGCTTTTTAAAGTGGGCCCATTGCTTTCAGAGCCAATCCGAATCGGTTTAACCGCAAGGTGCGCAAGGGTTTACGCAAAGGGCGCAAGGGTTTGACCTACTGAACTCCTTTGCGAACTTTGCGCCTTCTTGGCGTTCTTTGCGGTTAAAACCTTAACATTGTTTTGTCTGTAGATTTCAATTCTTATTGTCTATGTGCCTAAGTCAATAATCCTATTTGCCTTTTGAAGATAATGAATTTTGAAGATAATGAACTCGTCTTGAGTTTTTCTTTTACCTGCAAATTTCGCATTTTGCACCCTAATTTTGTCTTTTTTGACTACCGTAGCCACGGCTATGCTACTCAAAAAAGCCTTCATTATGGCACAAAAGCCGAAAATCTCGGTTCCAAACAAAAACTCAAGACGAGTTCAATGAATTCAAATACTTCTTATCAACATAAAAAGTAGCAAAGGGCAGCAGTGAGGCCACTAGAAGAATCAACAGTCTTTTGAGCGACCATTTTTTTTCTCCATCCAAAAAACGATCGCTAAAATAATATAGGCTATAAATAGACCTCCGTGGGCGTAGCCAACGTATTTATTGGGCATGGGCAAATCGGCCAAATATTTCAAGGGCATCGTAATTGCAAAAAGTGATATATAGGAGATGCCTTCGAGAATTGCGGTAGTTCTGAAAATGTTTAGCATTTTAAAAGTTAAAGAGTTTAGGGTTTGTTTTATAGTTGTTTACGCTTGAACTATAAACACCAAACTATAAACATACAAACCTATAAATGTATTACTTCATCATAAGCATCGGCCACGGCTTCCATGACCGCTTCGCTCATGGTAGGGTGGGGGTGTACCGCTTTTAGGACTTCATGACCCGTAGTTTCCAATTTTCTTGCAACTACTGCCTCAGCTATCATATCTGTAACGCCGACACCGATCATGTGACACCCGAGCCACTCGCCGTATTTGGCATCGAAGATTACTTTTACGAATCCGTCTGGGGTCCCAGAAGCTTTTGCCTTGCCACTAGCGGAAAACGGAAACTTACCTACTTTGATATCCAGACCTTTTTCCTTGGCCTGTTTTTCCGTTAATCCTACTGAGGCTATTTCCGGCATGCAATAAGTACATCCGGGAATGTTGCCATAATCGAGAGGTTCGACATGCATTCCTGCGATTTTCTCGACACAAAGAATTCCTTCCGCAGATGCGACATGGGCCAAAGCCTGCCCTGGTGTCACGTCGCCAATTGCGTAATAGCCATCGACATTGGTCTTATAATGTTCATCGACCAAAATTTTGTCGCTATCGATTTCGATTCCGACTTCTTCGAGTCCTATATTTTCAATGTTGGATTTTATTCCGATTGCCGAGAGAACGACATCCGCAGGAATAATTTCCGCACCTTTCGCCGTTTTTACATTTACCTTTACCCCATCGCCTGAAGTATCTACGTGGGTTACTTCGGAAGAAGTCATTATTTTGATGCCCGATTTTTTAAAACTGCGTTCCAATTGCTTTGAAACGTCTTCGTCTTCAACGGGAACGATATTCGGCAAGTATTCCACAACGATTACTTCAGTGCCCATGGTATGGTAGAAATAGGCGAATTCGACCCCGATGGCACCACTACCGACAACGACCATTTTTTTTGGTTGCTCCTTTAGGCTCATCGCCTCTCTGTAGCCTATGATTTTTTTACCGTCTTGAGGAAGGCTTGGCAATTCACGGCTTCTGGCACCAGTTGCAATTATGATATGTTCGGCCCCGTATTCGGTTTCTTTTCCGCTTTCGTCTTTCACGGAAACCTTTTTGCCCGGCTTGACTTTTCCGTAGCCTTTAATGACCTCGATTTTATTTTTCTTCATCAAAAATTGAACACCTTTGCTCATTCCGTCGGCGACATTTCGGCTTCGATCTACAACTGCGCCAAAATCTTTATCGACACCATCGGCCTTCAATCCGTAATCGGATGCATGCTGCAGATATTCAAATACCTGAGCCGATTTCAACAGTGCTTTGGTGGGAATACAGCCCCAGTTCAAACAAACACCGCCCAGACTTTCTTTTTCTATGATAGCGGTCTTAAGACCTAGTTGTGAAGCCCTGATGGCCGTTACATATCCGCCGGGCCCACTGCCCAAAACGATAAGGTCGAAATTGCTCATGTACGTAGTTTTTAATGCTGAATTATCGAGGCGCAAAGGTACGGAATTCAAGTATCACGCACCAAATCTTAAATTCCAAATTCCAAATTCCAATTACAATAAAGAGCGTGATCTTCTAAATATTTGAAAAAACCTCGGGTTTGACCATTTCGGGGTCGAGTGTCAATATCAAAGTTCTTTCTATGCATTTAAGGTTATGAGGTGAAAATCCCGAAGGGATTGAATGTTTATAGCACATCAAAGGTTTATCGACATTCGACCCCGTCGGGGTCGCATATCTTTTCTCCAAAAAGCTATAAATATGGGAATCCTTCGGGTTCCAAAAAGTGAGCTTTCCTTTATTCTTTTATTGGTCTCGATCGTTAGTTAAAACTATGTCCGCCAGTTGGCGGATTCCACAAATTTCCGGCAAGTGAGCAGTATTCAGGGACATACAATCTGGCACTGCCAACTGCTTACTGCAACTGAAAACTGTTTACTTGTCCGCAGGAACAAACTTCAATGCCGCCCCGTTGATACAATGTCTCTTGCCTGTTGTCTCCCTTGGCCCGTCATCAAATACGTGGCCCAAATGTCCACCACAGGTTGCGCAATGTTCCTCGGTGCGTTTGTATCCTATTTTATAATCGACATCATAGGCGACGTTGCCTTCTACTTCCCTATCGAAACTCGGCCAACCGGTACCCGAATCAAATTTGTGGTCGCTCTTGAATACTTCGGTGTCACAACCGGCACATACATAAACACCTTCTTTTTTATTGTCCAGCAACCCACTCGAACCTGGATTTTCGGTACCCGCCTTGCGAAGAATATAATACTGCATATCGGTAAGTGCTGTACGCCATTCAGAATCTGTTTTTACGACTGCAAACTCCTTTGTCATCTCTTTTTTGGTTTGCTTTTTATCTTGAGATATGCCATTGCACCCCACCAAGGCAATGAATAGAATAAGGGTCGATTTTTTAAACATGGTTTTACTTTTTTAATGTTTGACGGAGTACGACAGCAGTCCTTTCAAAATTATGAATTAAATAGCAAAAGAAAACCCCGTTTTAAAACGGGGTTTATTTATAAAAGTATCATGAATCTTAGTTCACTTTAATTCGGGAAACATCTTTTTCTTCTACTCCCAGAGACTGCATTACGTTCGCGATATTTGATTTATCCATTCTGGAACCGGTGGCCATTTCTGCCGGTAAAATCGCAATGCGGAAAACTTGTGCATCGGTATCACCCGCTGCTAGGGTGCCTAGATCGAAATTGGCTTCCAAGAAAAGATTCACATCTAAAAATGTATGATCATAATTGTACTGTAGCAGACCTTGGTCCAAAAGTCTTGTCTGCGGCATCAACCTCCATATGTCGACCGCTTCGCCATTGCTGTCTTCGGTTTGATCCCATAAAAGATATACAAGAACAACATCTGTTTCGAAAACTTCCAATGAAGGGGCAACTTCTGCAAAATCTACAAAAATTTGATATTCGTTTTCGGCGGTAAAATCGCCTTCAATGTCTAGTACCTGGCTCAAGGGCGCATCTAACCCGTCTAGACCATCAAGGCCATCAAACCCATCTTGGCCATTGAATCCGGGAGGCCCTTCTGGCCCTGAACATGAGACGAAGAGTAGTGTAATAAATGTTCCGAAAAGTAGTGTAGCTTTTTTCATGATATATGGTATTGATTTATACTGTTTTTCAAACTCAGATAGTTAGTTTCAAAAAGCGTTCCACTTTTTATAACGGGATATTTTTGAATAAATTAGAGTAAGCATAACTAATTGATTACTAGTTAGATAAGTTTAAACAGAAAAATTGGGTAACTATTCGGCCGAAGTGCTTTCTCCCCCCTTTTGTCATTCCGAACCTGCCTGCCGGTAGGCAGGCGAAGTGAGGAATCCCTTGGGAGTGTTGACACTCCCTTTCACCTGTATTGAACTGCAAACAGGGGCTTTCTTGCCAATACCGGCATCGGCCACCGATCCCAAAACGGTATCCGAACAAGCATACCTGCCTGTATCAGCAGGCAAGCGCAGGGATTCCTCGTGTCTCGGAATGACAAGAGAGGGCTGAAGTTACAAAATTGGTACGCATTTTGATTTCTTTGGTCTAGAACATTAATTGAACTCGTCTTGAGTTTTTCTTTTACCTGCAAATATCACATTTTGCACCCTAATTTTGCTATTTTTAAGTACCATAG
>QIJL01000246.1 GCA_003232435.1 Flavobacteriales bacterium
AGAGAAAGTGCAAGAATGGCATTTGAGATATTGTCCATAAAATCGTGGTGTTTAGTATAGAATTCTTAAATATATAGGATTTGATTCGGACGGATTAAAGATTCTCTTTTTTATTGGTCTCAATCATTAGTTAAAACTATGTCCGCCAGTTGGCGGATTCTACAAATTCCCGGTAAGTGAGCAGTATTCAGTATATTGCTTATTACTGTTTACTGCCAACTTACCTATTTTGAAGTAAGGGAATTTCATTCCCTATTTTCTAAACCTATGTGCTTCCAGTGCATAGGAGTGGTTTAGTTATTCCGAAGTCTTATGGAGACTTGAGTCCGGGTTATGCCAATTTAGAGTATGCCCCTTTGGCCGAAATCATGGGTCTTATTCTTTGGTCGCCCGAAATATTTAATTGCAGTGCTCCGGATACTGGTAATATGGAAGTATTGGCAAAGTACGGAACACCTGAGCAACATTTCATGAAGACGGTGCTCATGCGGAATTAACTCCTACGCTCGAACTAAAGCGTCGAGTTATACGAAAAAGTTTAAGACTGGGATATCGGAAATCTATGCGGAATGATTTTATCCGATTAAATTTCCAACACTCATTGGGGTTTTCGACTCATTTTCTTGCATGTAGTTTTTACGGAGTATCCGTAAAAACTGTAATAAGAATTGAAACCATGAACATTTTCATCAAAAAAGTCAGGTATAACGACCTGACTTTTTGTGCGCGCGAGAACCCCGAAGCGTCCGGGGAACTTCCGCAATTCGACTTCTATGGAAAATATGATAAATAGAAAAGCCAAGCTTTTGGCTTGACTTTTTGTGCGCACGAGAAGACTCGAACTTCCACGGCCTAGTGGCCACCAGCCCCTCAAGCTGGCGCGTCTACCAATTCCGCCACGTGCGCGTTTTCAGATTGCAAATATATGGCGCTAGTTTTAAACCATGAACTCGCCCAAAGTCTTTCTTTTACCTCTCTTAAATATTTACCTTTGAAAGAGGTCTGCATTGTACTTTGCACAAATTGGGGCCTCATCTATGGCTTTTTCAAAAACTTCTTCCAGCGAATGGAAGCAAAAAATCCTTGACGAACTAAAAGGTGCTGATTTCGAAGAAACTTTGGTTTGGGAATCCCCTGAAGGAATCAAGGTCCAACCTTTTTATCATTCTGATGATTTAAAGAGTTCTCGAAAGCTTTCCCAGGGCAAAAGAGATGGATGGAAAATCTGCCAGTCTATTTATGTGAATGAAGCTAAGGAAGCTAATAGAAAAGCCCATGACGCCTTATCCCGTGGGTCGGAAAGTTTTTTTTTCAATATCCCTTCGAAAGATATCCCCTTAGAAAACCTTTTAAGGGGAATTGATCAAGAAACCGTTCCCATCTATTTTGATTTTCGATTTTTATCATTTTCCTATCTCAAGAAAGTCCAGGGCAAGGTTAAAAACGCTTATTTGAATTTAGATTGTATTGGGCATTTGGCCAGAACCGGAAATTGGTTTTTCGACGAAGAGAAAGACTTCGAAATTTCAAAATCCCTTCAAGGGCAGAATAATAAAAATATCTTGTCGGTCGATGTTTCGTTATATCAAAATGCCGGTGCTAACATCGTTCAACAATTGGCCTATGCCCTGGCCCATACGAATGAGTATTTTACAAGAAGGGTGGTAAATTCCCCTATTTCATTTAAAATTTCGGTCGGTACAAACTATTTCTTTGAAATTGCAAAGCTAAGAGCATTAAGGTTGCTGTTTGGGATACTGGCCGAAGAATACGATCTGATCGGGGATTGTCATATCATTACCGAGCCGACGAAAAGAAACAAAACGATTTACGACTACAATTCGAATATGCTGCGTACAACGACCGAAAGTATGGCGGCGATTTTAGGAGGTGCGGATGCGGTTTGTAATCTGCCTTATGACTCCATTTACCATGAACCCAATGAATTTGCGGAACGAATAGCAAGAAATCAACTAGTGATTTTAAAGGACGAGAGTTATTTTTCAAAGGTTTACAATCCTGCGGCGGGTTCTTACTATATTGAATCGTTGACCCAAGAACTTGCAGAGGAGGCACTGAAAATGTTCAAGGAGATAGAGGGCAAAGGCGGATTTTTGAAATTACTTAAAGCAGGAATTATTCAAGAGCAAATTACCGAGAGCGCACGGGTCGAACAGGAAAAGTTCGATAAAAAGGAAATCGTAATTGTGGGATCCAATGTTTTTCAAAACGCCGAGGATAGAATGAAGGATAATTTGGATATCGATTCTTTTCAAAAAGAAGAACCTATGGAAATGGCAGTAGAACCTATATTTGAAAGACGATTGACCTCAAGCATGGAGCAAAAAAGATTAAACGATGAATAGGAAGGATTTACAAGATTTGACTTTGAACAAGCCTCGATCCATGGAAGTGGTATCTGAATTTTTTAGTCCCGATTTTAAAACCGCTGAAGGCATTTCCGTTAAGCCCTTGTATTCCAAAAAAGATATGGAAGATTTGGGGCATCTAAATTTTATTGCTGGTGCACCTCCCTACCTCCGAGGGCCATATTCCACCATGTACGTTCAAAGACCTTGGACCATTAGGCAATACGCCGGATTTTCGACCGCCGAAGAAAGCAACGCGTTCTATCGCAGAAATTTGGCGGCCGGCCAAAAGGGGTTGTCGGTCGCTTTTGATTTACCCACGCATCGTGGTTACGACAGCGACCATGAAAGGGTAACGGGAGATGTGGGTATGGCCGGGGTTGCAATCGATTCAGTGGAGGATATGAAAATTCTTTTCGATGGAATTCCGCTGGGCGATATTTCTGTTTCCATGACCATGAACGGAGCGGTTCTGCCCATCATGGCATTTTATATCGTGGCCGCCGAAGAGCAAGGTGTTTCTTTAGAACAATTGACGGGGACTATACAAAATGACATCCTCAAAGAGTTTATGGTACGGAATACATATATCTATCCGCCGAAACCGTCCATGCAATTGGTCTCCGACATTTTTGAGTACAGCAGTAAATTTATGCCAAAGTTCAATAGTATCAGTATCTCAGGCTACCATATGCACGAGGCAGGGGCGACTGCGGATATTGAACTGGCGTACACCTTGGCAGACGGATTGGAATATATTAGAACCGGTCTGGAAGCCGGATTGGATATCGACAATTTTGCACCGAGACTTTCCTTTTTCTGGGGAATAGGGATGAATCACTTTATGGAAATTGCCAAGCTACGTGCCGGTAGGATGCTTTGGGCAAAAATCGTAAAACAATTCAATCCGAAGAACCCGAAATCGATGGCACTGCGAACACATTGCCAAACAAGCGGATGGAGCCTGACCGAGCAAGACCCTTTTAATAATATAGCGCGTACGACTATCGAGGCGGCGGCGGCGGTTTTTGGTGGCACACAAAGTCTGCATACCAATGCGCTGGACGAGGCCATTGCCTTGCCAACGGATTTCTCGGCCCGTATCGCTAGAAACACGCAAATATTTCTTCAGCAAGAAACCAATATTACCAAGACCGTTGATCCATGGGCAGGAAGTTACTATGTCGAAAGCCTGACCCATGGGTTAGCTCAAAAAGCCTGGGAACTTATCGAGGAAGTGGAAGAGTTGGGAGGAATGACCAAGGCGATTGAAGTCGGCATTCCAAAAATGCGAATCGAAGAAGCCGCCGCCAAAAAGCAAGCGCGAATTGATAGCGGCCAAGATATTATTGTCGGCGTCAACAAATATGAATTAGATGAAGAAGATGATCTGCACATCTTAAAAGTCGACAATCAAGAGGTACGTCGCCAGCAACTGGAACGTTTAAAATCAATAAAGAAAAATAGGAATACTGAAAAAGTTTCTTCCGCCTTAAAAGAATTGACCGAAATGGCGAAGATCAAATTAGGTGCTGGCAAAAATAATACAGACCCTGACCTCCGTCGGGGTAAAAATTTACTAGCTTTAGCAGTAACTGCCACTCGTGAGAGGGCAACTTTAGGAGAAATAAGTACTGCCCTCGAAGAAGCTTTCGGCAGGCACAAGGCAGAAATAAAATCGTTTACAGGCGTGTATAGCAAGGAAATAAAAGAAGACGAAAGTTTCAAAAAAGCCCGAGAATTGGCCGATGATTTCGCTGAAAAAGAAGGTCGTCGCCCTCGAATTATGGTAGCTAAGATGGGGCAAGATGGTCACGACCGTGGGGCAAAGGTGGTGGCAACTGGTTATGCTGATTTAGGCTTTGATGTCGATATCGGGCCATTGTTTCAGACTCCTGAAGAAACCGCAAAGCAGGCGGTAGAGAACGATGTACATATTTTAGGGGTCTCGTCTTTGGCCGCAGGCCATAAAACTTTGGTTCCACAATTGATAGAGGCTTTGAAAGAATATCGACGGGAAGATATTATGGTCGTTGTCGGGGGAGTAGTACCAAAGCAAGACCATGACTTTTTATTAGATGCCGGCGTGGTCGCTATTTTTGGGCCAGGCACTAAAATTACTGATACGGCAATTCAGTTGTTGAAGATTTTAATGGGACAGGAGTAAGAAAGATCGGAACTGGTCGATCGGCTTAAAGAACGGTTCCCAATAATCGGAGCCTGTAATATATTTGCCAGATGGTCATAAAATGGAACGCTGATAGCGCAGACCTGCCGGCAGGCAGGTCGGGCAGATGGTCGCAGATAAATCTTATAAATCATAAAGATCAGCGTCATCTGCGTGCTATTTTCTAGAATTTATGGGTTACGAAAGACCTTAGAGCCTGTTTTGAAATATCTCGATTATTTTCTTATACCCTCTTTTTGCGCATAACTTCGTTAAAATTTTAAACCGTAGCGATGCTATG
>QIJL01000142.1 GCA_003232435.1 Flavobacteriales bacterium
CTTGAAAAAAGAATTATTCGCACACCGTTAGAACCCGGTATTACATATTCCGACGATCCGTTGCGAATGATGCGCGCCATCCGATTTGCCACACAACTGAACTTTGAAATCGAGTTGAAATCGTTACAGGCTATATCAGAGCATAAAGAGCGAATCAAAATCATTTCCAACGAGCGGATCGTTGACGAACTACACAAGATTTTGATGAGCGAAAAGCCGTCAAAAGGTTTTGCGTTATTGAACAAGACCGAATTATTACCCTTTATTCTCCCCGAATTGATGGCACTACAGGGTATTGAAGAAATCGAAGGCCAACGACATAAAGATAATTTCTGGCATACTTTGGAGGTTGTCGATAATATTTCTGAAGCCACCGATAGTCTTTGGTTGCGCTGGGCAGCACTTTTGCACGATATCGGCAAGGCCCCGACCAAAAAATTCCATAAAAAAATCGGTTGGACATTTCACGGTCATGAATTCGTAGGCTCGAAAATGGTATACAAATTGTTCAAAAGATTGCGTATGCCCTTGAACGACAAAATGAAGTTCGTACAAAAACTGGTGCGTATGAGTTCTCGGCCCATAGTACTTTCAGAAGATTTTGCTACCGATTCTGCAGTGCGAAGATTGGTCTTTGATGCAGGGGATAATGTAGAGGATCTTATGACATTATGCGAGGCCGACATTACGACCAAAAACCCGAAGAAGCAGAAAAAGTACAAAAACAACTTCAAACTGGTCCGCCAAAAAATCGAGGAAGTCGAAGCGCGTGACCAAGTACGAAATTTTCAACCTCCGGTCACTGGCGAAGAAATCATGGAAACCTTTGGTTTAAAACCTTCCAAAGAAATCGGCATCATAAAAGAGGCGATAAAAGAGGCGATTTTGGATGGGGAAATTCCAAATGAATATGGGGCCGCAAAAGAATTCATGCTTCTAAAAGGCAAAGAATTGGGCCTAAAATCTTAAAAGAAACAAAACTTTCTAAATCCATCTTTTTTAAAGGACATTTCCTACTATTTTATTGATCGCCGACCCGTTGTACCTCCTTTCAATACAATGGCTTATCGACGAACAACACTTTTCGGCACTTTCACATACATTTTGCAAGAATCAGTCAACAATATTTATGCTATAAATGATTGACAGTATAAGTTTGTTAAAATTTTAAGCGTTTCATAGACTTTTCCGCACATTCTAATATAATTTTAACACTAACTAAAGCTCCCGAGCATGAAGGATTCACTTCAATTCTTTGTACGCCCTCTTTTTCCATCTTTTTTATCAAAACCGATATTGTCATCATTTCGATGTAACGATAACGGCAACAATTCTGTAAATCTTATGAAAAATAAAGTATTGTTTTCAAGGCGGGCTTTGATGTATCCGCTTGTATTCTTATTTATGGCAATATCCAGTCATTACGCAATAGCTCAAGATGCCGATAACGACGGTGTTTTGGATAGTGCCGATTTAGATGACGATAACGATGGTATTCTAGATACCGATGAAGGTTGTACGGGATTTGTATTTCCCGAGGATTTCTTCGTACCATTATATCATGCCAATATTATCAATTCTGACAATGGTCAAATTTTCTTGACTGGACAAGATGCAGACCCGAACGGAACTTCAAATATTACAGCTTTTACAGAACTTACAAGTCCAACATGGAACTTTACCGGTGCCACCGTTAAACTGGTCGGCGCAGACGGAAGTGACCCCTAATATACACTCCTTACGACTACCGGACTTTGGGTCTGGGGTACCGAAGGAGAACTGATACCGAATAGTCTAACTACCTCAACGGCTTTCCAAAGTTTGGCACTGCCTGGCGGTGTGGCATCAACTGACATTAGGGATATCACTTCAGGCCCCGGTGTTTTGGCCCTGATTACAAATGCCGGTGAAGTATGGACAATCGGTTCAAGCGAACAGGTCGCCAACGGTAATATCTATGGCGACGGAACTGCCGCCCGAGATGCCAATTGGCACAAAGTGCAATATAATCCGGGCACAGGAACAACAGATTTGGTCAATGTCATCGATTTGGACATTACCCAGGAAGCAGGTTTTGCCGTTCTGGCAAACGGCGATTGGTACACCTGGGGAGACAAGGCAAGTTTGGGTGATGGCAGTATCGCTATGCCCAATCACTTAAATCAATGGGAGAATACGTTGCGTCGGACACATGGATGCAGAAATTTGAGGCGGCAAAAGGGGGTGCCGATATTCGATCCAAAAAGTTCGTTGAGAAAAAGGATTATTTAAAGGAAATCGAAAAATCGTCCGGAAGGTATGATATCAAGAATCTCGCTATCAATTCTGCCGAATCTGACTTTGCGCCTTCCTTCTTGGGCGAAGATCTTGTATTCTCTACAGCTAGAGATTCCGGAATCGCTGCAAAAAACATCCACGAATGGACTAATAAGTCATTTCTAAACCTGTACAAAGCGACACCTTCGGATAATGGTGACTTTGAGGGGGCGATGAAATTATCCAGAACGATGAACAAAAAAACCCATGAATCTTCAACGGTCTTTACCAAGGATGGCAATACGGTCTATTTCACTCGAAATAATTCCGATAACGGAAAATTCGCCCGTGATGCAGAAGGTGTGAGTCGATTAAAGATTTACAGGGCTAGTTTGCAAAATGGGGAATGGACAAATATTACCAAGCTTCCTTTTAACGAGGATGCCCATTCTACGGCACACCCCGCCTTAAGTGTCGACGAAAGTAAATTGTACTTTGCTTCCGATATGGAAGGCACCACTGGTCTATCCGACATTTTTGTAGTGCATATTAATTCCGACGGAAGTTTTGGAACTCCTGAAAATTTGGGAAATAACATCAATACCGAAAGTCGTGAAACATTCCCATTCGTTACAAATGACAACACTTTGTATTTTGCCTCGGATGGCCACCCAGGATTGGGAGGGTTAGACGTTTTTGCGACAAGTATTTCTGATTTAGAAAACATTCACATCGTCAATGTAGGCAAGCCCATAAATAGTGAAGAAGATGATTTTTCATTTATCATCAACGAGAATACCGGAAAAGGTTTCTTCTCTTCGAATCGCGATGGCGGGCAAGGTAGTGATGATATTTACGGTTTTACCGAAAATGAGAAAATAGACCTTAGTTGTAACACCGTGGTGCAAGGCTTTATCAAAGATCGAGAAACCGGAGAACCATTGGCCGGTGCGAAAGTGGCGATATTCAACGGCCAAAGCCAGATAGTCGCCGAAACCGTTTCGGGCAATGACGGCAGTTTTACTTTAGACGGCGACTGTAAAGATGGTGACTACAAATTGGTTGCCTCAAAAGAAGATTACAACGACGGTGACAAAATGTTCGCGGTCGTTAGTGCCAACGATACCAATGGTGTCGAAGTAGCCTTGGAAAAAACCGTTAGACGGGCGCAAGTCGGCACCAACCTAATTGCATATCTTGGACTGGAGCCCGTTTATTTTGATTTGGACAAAGCGGCCATCAGGCCTGATGGCCCGCGAACCATGGAAAAAGTAGTAAGCTATTTGAAAGAATTCCCTGATCTTAAGGTTCAAGTTCAATCGCACACCGATACCAAAAACAGCGAATCGTACAACATAAAGCTATCGGAAAAAAGAACTGAAAATACAGTTGCCTATTTGGTCGCCAATAGCATTGACGAAGCCAGAATCTCGGGCAAAGGATTTGGAGAGAAGCAACTGACAAATGACTGTACCACCCGTGAGAGTTGTTCAGATGAGAAACATCAAGAAAACAGACGATCTGAATTCATAGTTGTTGAGTAAAAGGCTAAACCCCAGGGCACACCTTGGACCCATTAATAGGAATCGACCCAAGGGTCGAGGTATTAAACCCAGACCCCGCTGAAAAAGCGGGGTTAGTTCAACTAACAATTTTGAGTTCGTCCGCCTTTGGCCGACTTCTTAAAATCGAGTTTCACTAATAATCAAATCCATTTATATCTAGTTTAAAGGATCGCCCGAATTGGGCGGTCTTTTTTTGTTGCTCCCCATTTTATGGCGTAATTTCGCGGATTAAATCTTTCTGATTCGATATGCAAAAGACCTTTCGCAAATGGGTAAAGATTTCCTTGGTCTTGATATATCTGGTTATTATAGCCGGGGCTGTGGTAAGAATGACAGGCAGCGGCATGGGGTGCCCAGATTGGCCGAAGTGCTTTGGTTACTATATCCCACCTACTGATGTTTCCGAACTGGAATGGCATCCTGAAATCGAAATCGAAAAAGGCCAGATCATAATAGTTGATCAAACATTGCGAGTTGCTCGCAAAGACTTTCGAACAACCACTTTCTATGATAAAAATAATTGGAATCTCTATACCAAACACGACTATGCCGAATTCAACGTAGCTCATACTTGGATAGAATACGTCAATCGATTATTTGGCGCATTGGGTGGGTTGGCGGTGCTTATTATGGGCATTCTTTCCATAAAATTTTGGAAATCTAACAAAGTACTTACCCTAATATCCTGGTTGATAGTTTTTGCTATGGGCTTTCAAGGTTGGCTTGGTGCCACAGTGGTATACTCCGTTTTAGAGCCTACAAAAATTACCATACACATGATTATGGCACTTATCATAGTGGCCCTTTTAATCTATCTACTGTTTATTTCAAAAACGGAAAAAGAGAAATTTAAATACGAAAAAAAGCTTGGCTCGCTCATGGTCATGGCGTTAGTACTGACTTTGGTGCAAATAGTCTTAGGCACACAGATAAGGCAATTCATTGATGAACAAATCGATATTGTCGGCTACGTTGCTAAAGACCTTTGGTTGCAAAATCCGACTTTGCAATTCTATGTTCATCGAACATTCTCAATAGTTGTGGTCTTACTGAATGTCTATATAGCATACCGCATCTTCAAAACCAATTTGGGCTTTAAAAAAATCAATTGGATAGTCGTTCTTATCGGTATCGAGACCTTGACAGGCATATTGATGTTTTATATGGACTTCCCCTTTTCCACCCAGGCCCTTCATCTCGTACTGGCCGCCATACTTTTCGGTGTTCAATATTATTTGTTGTTGGAAGTTCTAAATACTAGAAAAAGCCATAAAACTTCGTAAGTTTGCAAGCCCTGAGCTTTGTCGAAGGGCCCAAAACGCAACACCAGTGATTTATAAAATCAGGAT
The DNA here is from genome assembly GCA_003232435.1 of Flavobacteriales bacterium. Taxonomy (GTDB): domain Bacteria; phylum Bacteroidota; class Bacteroidia; order Flavobacteriales; family Flavobacteriaceae; genus Aurantibacter_A. Next base: position 5,171 of record QIJL01000142.1, read on the forward strand.
AATCTTGGATGCCGACGAAGATATCTTCCGAGATATCGAAATCGATGCGGTCGATTCACTAGAGGAATTGCACAATTCAATTACCCAGGCTTTCGGTTTTTTGGGTAATGAAATGGCCTCATTTTACACCTGTGATGAAAATTGGAACCAAGACGAAGAAATCGCACTGTTCGATATGAGCGAAAACGGTTCTGATGTGCGCTTGATGAACGAAACCTTTTTAGAAGATCAATTGACCACAGACAATCCGAAACTGATCTATCTCTATGACTTTATGAGTATGTGGACATTCTTTGTCGAATTGGCCGATATCGTCGAGAAAGAAGAGGGCAGGGCATACCCGAACCTATTGTTCAGTTTCGGAGAGATTCCCGAAGCTCCGCCAGAAAAAAAATTCGAATCGGACTCAACAAATTTAGACGAACCCATGGGGGACTATGACGACTTGGACTTCGATGAAAATTGGAATTAATAAAGTACGAGCATAGAAGTGCGAAATACGAAATGCTGCCACTCTTAACCCATAACTCTGAACTAGAAAATGTTAAACCTCTACCCCACCCAAATCGAAAGCTTATCGCTACATCGTGTTGGCAATAAGAATAAAAGTGAGAGTTTGTTTCTTTCTGACGAACCCTTTACCCTTAACGACGAAATCGCCGGGCTTTTAAAAGAATACTTCTTTAAACCTTTTCGTGAGAAGGAAGAGAACTATTTTAAATTTTCAAACGAGGTCGACATTGAACCTGCCCGACGGCAAGGCGGGTTCAACGAGCTTTTTGAACTATCCACAGAGATTTTTGAAAACCCATCGTCAATACATCACTGTTCAAAGAAAATTGCAAAACACCTATATGAACAGAGTGATCATCCGCATATAAAAAGTGGGGAACTCTATATAACCCATCTACATGATGTTATTCTTGATAATGAAAAAACCGATGCCATAGGAATTTTCAAAAGCGAATTGAAACAAGATTTCTTGCAATTTGCTGAAAAGGGCAATAACCTCAATTTGCTTATCGAGCAGGGCATAAACATCAATAAACTGGATAAGGGTTGCATTATTTTCAATGTGGATAAAGAAGAGGGGTACAAAATATTGTCCGTGGACAGTAACCGATACGATACAAAATATTGGCTCGAAAACTTTTTAGGCCTCGAACCATTGAGCGATGAAAATTTCTTGACCAAAAATTATCTGAAATTCTGCCAGAACTTCGCCAAAGATGTTGTGTTACCAGCAGAAGACAAGCAACAAGAGGTTTTGTTCATGAACCGCACCGTCAATCATTTTGCCAAAAACGATGCTTTCGAAGAAGGTAACTTCTTGAACGAGGTAATGGAGAATCCTGAATTGATTCCCGAATTCAAACACTACAAAGTTGAAAAGGGCCCTAAGTATAGTATCGAAGACGTTTCGAATTTCGATATAGCGAACAAGGCGGTGTCGGTAGCTAGAAAAAAGATAAAGAACGTCATCAATTTGGATACCAATATTCAAATCAAGCTGGATTTTATCAATCCGGAATCCGCTGAGAAATTCGTTGAAAAAGGCTGGGACGAAGAAAGGCAGATGTACTATTATCTAGTTTATTTCAATAAGGAAACCCCCTAACCCCTAAAAGGGGAACTCGTTTCCTTTTCAGAAATCGAATCCCAAAAAACCATTTAGAAGACACAGCAAAAAGTGTAATCCAAAATTAGGTTTCCCTATTTCTTTGTTCGAGCAAGAATTCCCCCTTTGGGGCTAGGGGTCTTATATCTTAATCTTATTCTCGATAATCTGTTTCATACTGACATTCTCATAATTGCGTTTCACAAAATCGAGTGCTAAGGTCAAGACCTCGCCCATGGTCTTACATTTTTTGAACTGAACATCTAGAGTATAGTCGAAAATTTCCTTGCCGAGGGCTATGATATTTTCCTTTATCGAAATATCATCCTCTCTACAGATATCTATCAATTCTTCTATTCGATCTTCTGAACTGATGATACGCTTCGCGACTATGGAACGTTCCTCGATCTTGTATTGGTCTA
>QIJL01000626.1 GCA_003232435.1 Flavobacteriales bacterium
GCATTTAGAAAGGTTTTTTCGAGGTCTTTGGTCATTCCGTGCTGCTGGTCTCTATTATTTTAGTGACAGGGCATGTGAAAATATGACAAAGTATTTATGATTTTCTGAAGATTAATAGAATTCCCCAGAACTGAGATTATTCCGAGATACTTTTCTCGGTACTTTTTGCAGATGCTATGATTTCTTGGGGGTAGTCATATAATTCAAGAATTCTAATTGCATTTCTAGTTTTTAACTTTCCCTTCTGCAGTTTGTGGTCAAAAGTCAATATGTCGTTTTCAATCTGTTCGGCAAAATGATACAATTCATAATTGTCTTCTTCCAACAACTCGGCAAGTTCAATATCATGTGTGGAGACAATGACATAATTATTTCCTTTGTTCAAGTACGATAGAATAGCTTTACCCCCTGAAATTCTCTCTATTGTGTTCGTTCCTTTGAAGACTTCATCAAGTACGAATAAACAAGGTGTTTCACTCAAAGAGGCTTCAAGTAATTCTTTTATGGTCAAAACCTCTTGAAGATAGTAACTGGTGTCGTCGAATAAATTATCCGAAATCCGAATAGATGAAAACAACTTAAGAAACGGCGCGGTATATGTTTTGGCAAAACAGAGGTTCAAGGTTTGGGCGAGAATACTGTTGATGGCCACAGTTCTTATAAATGTTGTCTTGCCCGACATATTTGAACCCGTAAGAAGCAGACTGCTATCCTGCAAGTCAAAACTGTTCGCTACGCAATCGGCTATAAGTGGATGTGTTACCACTGTTATTTCCATTTTATTAGTACTGACGAAATGCGGTGTGCAAAATGGAATATTGGATTTCAAGGAAGCCGTGGAAATAGCAGAATCGACCTCTCCGATAAATGCGTACATTGATTCTATACCATCTTTCTCTTTGATTACAGAATCTATAAAACTAAAAAAAAGTATGACTTCAATATTGAAAAGAATTTTGATATGTTCGATTAAAAACCAAGCGAGAAAGGCAAACTCGTTGTCCAAGTTTTTTTCAATACTGAGAAACTGCATCTTGAATTGTATTTTCCCAATCTTGCTTATAAATGGAAAAGTCTTATAAAAAGATCGTATCTGCTTGAATTCAGATAGGTGCTTAGCCACAGATAAACTGGCTGATAGTTGTTTTACCCCATTCAAATAGTAGATTATATTGTTTTTATTTCTATAGTGGAAAACTAAATTGACCGCGTAAATGGGAATTATAGGCAAGAAATAAATCGGGTTGACAAAGCCGGCCAAAATCATGAGAAAAACACTTAAGGCCAAGGCATAAGATAGCCAGAGTGTTTTAGGTTTTTTTATTTCTTCGCCGTTGATCAATTCCCCAAGACCGTAGACCTCTTTAGAATCTAACTTTGATAGTCGAGTTTGGCATGCAATGCCAAGGTTTTTATCTTCTTCAAATATCTTGATCAATGAATCGAATTGTTCCAATTCTGTTAGGCGACCAATTGTTCTGAGTTTAAAGTACAGATATTGTTGCCCAATTTTTGATGAGGTTCTATCGATGAATTTGAATAGCTCATCGATATCTAGATCAGTCTTTATTCTATCAGAAATGATATGAAAAGCACTACTCTTATGTCTATTGTTCTCAAAATACTTATTGATCGAATCAAAGTTGAAGTGCTCTTCTTTTTTAGGTTTTCCCCAGTTATGCAACAACTTCTTTTGAAGCTTGCCTATTTTCTTTTTCTTTGAATAATTGGTTGATAAAAGAATAAATATTAAAATCAATAGAATTCCAAGAGCCCAATTCATAATTTCCGTTCAAGTCTACGCAGTGATAAGTTGCAAGAACGGTCAAAAAGTAACGATCTTCCCCGATTTTTAGAAGATATATTGAAAAACTTTGTTTTTCCCAATATCCCGGTTTTAGTTCTATTGTTGTGCAAGGTCTTCCTGAGGGCCTATCCCTTCTTCGATTTTCCTATCAGACTCAAATAAGCCTTCAATTCTCCTTTTGCCTTCGGAAATAAAAATAGAAGTCCGATCATATTCGGAAAGATTCGGAAAGACCAAGGCCAATATCATGGCATCCGAGAATTTGATGACGGCATCTAAAGTTACCGCCGCGCCTAGAACGGTAAAGGTCAAAAAGATGATTTTATAGGAAAGATCGATCAACTTACCCCTTCCGAACAGATATTTCCAAGACTGTAATCCATAATAAGACCAAGATAAAATTGTGGAAAAGGCAAAAAGCACAACCGCTATGACCAATATATAAGAAGAACCGGGTATCGCATTATCAAAGGCCAGTGAAGTCAAATTGACCCCGCCGACCCTTCCGCCATCTGCCATAAGTGCCTGCCCGTTGATCACATCGCCATAAACGAAGGCACCATCCATATTGAACATGATAATAACAATAGCGGTCATGGTACAGATAACCACAGTGTCGATAAAAGGTTCAAGAAGACCAACGAGCCCTTCGGAAGCGGCGAATTTCGTATTAACGGCGGAGTGTGCAATCGCAGCGGATCCCGCACCGGCCTCATTTGAAAAAGCTGCTCGGCGAAAGCCTTGTACCATGACTCCGATAAAACCACCGGTAATACCTGCACGCGGAGTGAAAGCCTCGGTAAAGATCATTGAAAAGGCATCATCAACATGGCCGATGTTCGAAAAAATAATAAACAAAGAAGCCGCGACATACAGTGCGGCCATAAAGGGCACTATCTTTTCGGTGACTTTTGAGATGCGCTTGATTCCCCCAATGATTACGATACCGACGAATACTGCGAAAATAAGGCCTACAATACTTCCTGATGCCGACCCCTCGAATCCGAAACGTTCTATTATCTGTGCGGCGGCCTGATTTGTTTGAAAGGCATTTCCACCACCGAAAGAAGCGCCCACGCATAAAACGGCAAATGTTACTGCCAGCAATTTTCCGAAGTGCTTAAAACCGTTTTCCTTTAAGCCACGGGATAAATAATACATGGGCCCGCCATAGACATTGCCATTTTTATCGATGTCGCGATATTTTACGCCCAGAGTGCATTCTACGAATTTGGAGCTCATACCTAACAGACCGGCTATGATCATCCAAAAAGTAGCCCCGGGCCCGCCAATTGAAATAGCTACGGCGACCATGGCAATATTTCCTAAGCCGACCGTTCCGGAAACGGCGGTCGCCAAAGCCTGAAAATGGTTTACCTCACCATGATGGCTTTCATCTTTGATCGTGTCGACCAGATTACCATCGATTTGGTTCACATTAAGATTTAAAATAGGACCGATTTTATCAAGCTCATCGAACTTACCACGGACTACTTGAATTGCCGTTGGAAAGTGCCTGACATTTACAAAACCAAAATAGAACGTGAAGAAAAGCGCTCCGGAAAGCAGTAGTATCAGGACAATGGGAATTCCAAATCCGAAAATTGAAATTTCCGTAAAGATTAGACTTTCCCACCAAATGGCGAAAGGCATGAATGCATCGTTGACTTTTTCATCTAGACCTTTTGATCGGGCGTTAGTGACTAGCGGAAAGAGTACCAAGATTAAAGAGGAGACTACTACTTTTCGGTTCGAATACATAAAGAGCGTTTTCTGCGATTCGAACGCAAATTGCGGTATTCGATTTTTTAAAAATCAGATAGTCGGAAGGAATTCAAAAATGTCGGTAAGTCAGTTACCGACAAATACGCAATGAGAATAGTATTTACAACGAAATATTCACTGCCGGAATTGCCAAACGAATTTTGCGCTTACGCTTTTCCGACATTTCAAAAAGAGTGTTTTTCAAGGGTTTGAGATGAAGGTCTTGGGTCCAATTGTCTTTTCCGAAAAGTCCGTCAAGAAGTGCAAAAAGCAAACGTTTTATTTCGTTGTGATCTCTTATGTCGTATTCTTTGGATCCCTCGAAACTTTTTGGTTTGATTTCCAGCCATTCGTCTAAACCATTTTTTTTGCGTTCGGCAAATTTGAAGAAAAGGTCGAAAAGTGCGGGAGTCAACGATATTTTTCTTTCAGAATCCCCAGGAAATCCTTTTAACAGAACGAACCGTTCTTTTCTATTAAAAATAATTCGAAAATGTTCTTTAGTAGGAATTATATTTTCAGATAACTCCCTCACCCAGCTTAATGCAAGGGCAAAAAACAACATGATGAGCGAAGTTTTGAAAATGGCCGAGAACAAAGTCAGATTAATCGAGGAACCGGTCAATTTATAGAATTGGGCGACCAATGTTATCAACATACATACCAATGACAACCATGCCAATGCCTTTAATCGTCTTCTGGCAAAAGACTCCCACAGCACAGACCCAAGAAAGCCCAGGGTCAATAATGCATAATAGACATCTAATTCGCTAATGACAAAAAGCGACCTGCCAGAAGCCATTTTACTAATAGTGGGCAACAATGAAAATAGAAAGGGGAGGCCAACAATATAAACCCAGTATTTCGATTTGATAATGGGCGCTAAAGGCTTTGGTAGATAGCGAAACCATGGTAGGGCAAATAATATGAATAGGCTATTGAATAAAGATAAAATACTACGCCAACCTTCTTGCAGAATATTTTCTCCAGCAGAAAATTGCGTAAAATAGACATCCAAAAGGCCCGAAATACTCCAACATAAAACCGATAAAGCCAACCACACTTGACCAAGATCATTTTGCTTTTTACCGATATGCCACCAAACGGCGATAAGGGCAAAAAATGCGAATAGACAAACCGCAAATTGCCACCATCCGTAAAACGAATTGATTTCGTTGTTGAGGTTCGATATAAGATTGATCGATAGCATTGAAAAACATCACGGTTACCTTCAAATATAACCAAACGAGTAAGAGAAATTTAAAATTGTTGTCGGTAACCAGATACTGTAATTATTTCGAAAAGACCTGATCTCGTGTTGGCAAGGCAGGTATGGCACCGTAATTTATTGTAGTTATGGCCCCGGCTTTGTTCGCTTTCTCGATCATATTTTCCAGAATAACGGTTTCCATCAAGATCTCTAAGGGATGTCCCAAAGAAGAAATCTGTTGCAAAAGGCAACCGATAAAAGCATCTCCTGCACCTGTAGTGTCGACCGGTTCGACCTTAATGCTAGGGATGGTTTTTTTTAGGGTCTCAGTGCTAATGTAAGTCCCTCTGCTTCCTAGCGTCACTACAACAAGGGGTACGCCTGTTTCATGAAAAAAAACGCAGGCTTCTTCGACTTTGGTCTTTCCTGAAAGCAGTTGGGCTTCCTCCAGGCTAAATTTACAGAGATGCGACTTTTCGATAAAGGGCATACATTTTTTGACAAAGGTTTCTTCATTATTCTTCCAAAGATCTTCGCGAAAATTGGGATCAAAACTGATAAACGAATTCTGGGTCAGGGCATCGAAAAGATAACGGCCGTATGCATCTTCTAGCTTGCCGCCCAGCAAAGCGGTAGCGGCACCGAAATGAACCATGTTGTTTTTGAACCTTTTTTTTATCGATGAATCATATTGCAATTCTTTGTCCGCTCCTCGACTGAAGATAAAATCTCGTTCTCCATCTGCCGATAATGAGACGAAAGCCAAGGTCGTGAACGTTGTGGATTTTTGAGCCAACTCGATCGAGACTTTATTTTCCATTAGTATGTTCAAGAGATAATTTCCAAAGGAATCCAATCCAACGCAACCTATGAAATGGCTTTTGCCGCCTAGTTTTGCAATGGCGCAGGCCACGTTGGCCGGTGCTCCGCCTGGTTTTTTGGTAAATTCCATGGCCTTTGACAAATCGCTGCCCTGTTTTTCTGCAACAAAATCAATGAGCAGTTCCCCGATGCAAAATATTTCCTTCATTCAATGCTCATTAGAAATGACCTATATTGGAAGAGCACAAAAATAATCTTTAA